>NZ_JAPYKS010000024.1:0-70444 GCF_037179605.1 Mesorhizobium salmacidum (SeqCode) | reverse complement strand
GAGATCGAGGCTTCGTTGGAGACGAAGCCGGAGGTGAAGACGAGAGCCGCTTCCTTGCCGTGCAGGTCGGCCAGCTCATGCTCGAGTTCGACCAGCGGGTTGGACGTGCCGGAGATGTTTCGGGTGCCGCCGGCGCCGGAGCCCATCTTGCCGGCCGTGTTCTGGAACGCGGCGATCACGTCCGCGTGCTGGCCCATGCCGAGATAGTCGTTGGAGCACCAGACGGTGATTTCCTCGGCGCGACCGTTGGCACGCCAGATGGCGCGCGGGAACTTGCCCGCGATGCGCTCGAGGTCGGCGAAGACGCGGTAGCGACGCTCGGCATGGAGCTGATCGATCGCCTCCTCGAAGAAACGCTGGTAATTCATGGATTCGTCCCTCCGACCGCGAAGCACCTCTGCTGGTCGATGCGATGTGAAATGCTGATGCTCGCGCCGCTTTGATTTCCGTCAAGGGCAGGGTACTCAACGCTCCGTTGAATGGGTATGCCGTCGGCGATGCGAGCAATCGACTCATTCGCTGATATTGCGCAAGGTGTCGTATCTGACGATCTCAACGTTGCGCAGACCGAGAAGACGTATCGTACCCTTGTCCTTCAGCTTGGTGAACACACGCGACACAGTCTCGATCGTGAGGCCCAGATAGTCGCCGATGTCCATCCTCGACATCGGCAGTTCGACCGGCTGCAGTCCACCTTGGCGCTCCGCCATGTCGAGGAGAAAGGCCGCGACGCGTTCGATGGCGCTCTGACGCCCGAGAACCAGAAGATGCTCCTGCGCCCGTATCAGGCCTTTGAGGGCAAGCGGCAGCAGTTTACGGGAGACATCCGCGCCGGCCGCGGGCCGGACAGCACGGACACCAGTCGCGTTGATCGCTTCGGCAAAGAAGTGATGCGTGGCGTCTGCTTCAAAGCCGAAAGTCTCGCCTGCAAGATGAAAGGCGCTGATCTGCCTGCGACCATCGGCGAGGAGGCGGTAGAGACGGACGGCGCCGAACTCGACCTGGTAGAGGGCTCCGGCCTTTTCGCCCTGGGCATAGATTTCCGAACCTGAGGGATAGAAGCTGACCGGTTGCGGCTGTGTGCCATCGAATGCCGCTGGAAGACTCATTTGATCGGATTGCGAAGGCAATGCTCTAGATAGGGTGTAGGCGTGCATGGCTGTTTTCCCGGTTGTCCGTGACACAGCAATCGCGCCAATTCATACGTTGCGAAATTGGGTTATGTCCCTACGGAGAACTACCTATCCCTCGATCCGCGGGCAGCTTTCAGCCAAATTGTCCGGATCGAGAAAGCAGCCGTACCAAGCCAGACAAGCGCTAGCTATTCCACGGCTTCCCGACCCGACACCTGCTGCACAAGGAGCCGGAAGAACACATGCGGTGCGCTGTCCGAAACAGCAGGCATGATCGGCTTGAGCGCGCCGGGCTCCCACCAGTTGGAGTGCTTGCTCAACATCGCCCAGGCATGGTCCCGTTCGAGCTTGTGGCCAATCCGATCCGGCAGCTCTTCAAAACGGCCCTCGACGACCACGCTTTTCCATCTGCGTCCTTCACCTCGTTCACCAACCTGAACGGAGACCAGCGGATTGGCTCGCATCCATTCGATCTTCTTGCCCGGCATGGAAAACGCATAGAGATGATTGTCGGCGTGGACGTAGTAGATCGGCACGACGTAGGGTTGCCCCTCCTTGGCGCAAGCCAAGTGGCCAACGCGATTGGCGGTCAAGAACTTCGTGCATTCCAACGCGGAAAGGATCCGGATCAGCATCGGTGCAATCTCCAATCTGTGGTCATGGTCTCTGGCCGGTCTCTGGCGCCCCATCCTGCAGACGGTCAGGAGGTGAGATCGAGACTTCGGGCTCCCCGCGCCAGGAATGGCGCCCTGGGAGACTGCACTATTGGTTAGCAGCCAAGCTTCTCCCGTTAGGCGCCCAGCTTCCGGCATCTGTCTGTCGCGGGGGTATCGGTCAGTCCGCTGGCCACAGTTCACGAAGCGACTTCTTCATCGAGCTTCGGATCTGCACGATCTCCCTATGCGATATATGGCGCTCGAGAAGCGTGAACACGGCGTTGATAGCGATGTCGAAATCGATCTCGTCGTCATAGCCGAAACTGGCTCTGACGCTCGTGATAAAGTCGCGCTTCTTTCTCTCGCACGCCGGCTCTGGCGATGGTTTCCAGCCGTCGAAGTAAACGCCACGGACCAGGACTGGCAACTGCGCCGATAGATCGGCCGTTTCTGCAGGCGACAGCCAGTCGCGCAGTGTACGCAGAACGGATCTCATCAGCCGATAGGCGCTTGGCTCGCTCCAGCCGAGATCCTTGGCCAGTTCGTTGACCCATTGCTGCGCCTGCTGGGCCGCATGGTTGAAGGTGGCAAAGAGGTGTGGGACACGATGTGGTTCATGCGATTGCTCCTTGGAAGCTTCCGCCAGTTTTCGCCCCTCGACGATGTTTGCGCATTGAGTTGGATCAATCTGTAGGAGAAGTCCACTGCTTCGCAAATGATCAGACGTGACCTTTTCCGGCATTCACAGCAACCGAATGGCAGCCGGAATTCTCGAAAAATGATGCAAATCAATGCGCGCCTGGTCATTTGTGAACATCGTGATGCGATGTGGAAGCAAATCCTAAGCGCTCCGTCTGGCTGCGACCTCGAACTGGCCGTCTTTGATGAGGACGGCGGGCACTCGCTTGTGTTTCCCTGCCGGAAGGCAGACAAAGGCTGGCAGAATGCGGTGACCGGCGCGCTTGTCGACATTCGGCCAACTCATTGGCGCGATTGGCAGGCGGAAAGAACCTCAGCCAGCCATGACAAATCTGTCGGAGGTCAAGCTTAGCTTTTGGATTCCATGATCAACGCCATGCGCACGAGATGTGAAAGGCTGCCGGCCATCATTTTGCTCATCACGTTGGCACGATGGATCTCGACCGTGCGCGGACTGATGCCCAGCTCGTAGGCGATCGTCTTGTTCGGCAGCCCTGACACCAGGCCGTTGAGGACCTGCCGCTCGCGCTCCGACAAAGTCGACAGGCGACTGCCGATCTCGGCGGATTGAGGGTGCGTGGCGCCCGCATGCTTGCCCCCATCGAGTGCCGAGCGGATCGCGTCGATCAGAATCCGGTCGTCGAATGGCTTTTCGATGAAGTCGGCGGCTCCTTCCTTCATTGCCTGGACGGCGAGGGCAACATCGGCGTGACCTGTCATGACGATCGTCGGAATCGTCTGGCCCCGGGCCCTGAGCTGTCGCAGGAACTCGATGCCGTCGATACCAGGCATGCGCACATCGGTGACGATGCATCCTTCGATCTTGCCGGTCATCGTGTCGAGAAAGGCCGTTGCCGAATCGTGCAGCCGTACCGCGAAATTCGCCGTGCCCAGAAGAAAACCAAGCGATTTTCGAACGTCCACATCGTCGTCGACCACGTGCACAAGATCATTCCCGGCCATCGGTGACCTCTTCCCTTTCAACGATGCGCAAGGTGAACCGGAATGCGGTGCCCCCCGTCGGAACCGCGTCAGCCCATATATGGCCGCCGTGCGACTCGACTATCGTACGGCAAATGGAAAGTCCGACACCCATGCCATGTTTCTTCGTGGTCACGAAGGGCTGGAAAAGCTGGGCCGACACCTCCGGCGCGAGGCCAGGGCCTGTATCGATGACACTCACCTCGGCCATGCCATCTTCGCGGGCAACGGTCGTGACCTGTAATTCACGGCGCGGCGCGCCTTGCATGGCTTCCACCGCATTGCGCATCAAGTTGAGCAGAACTTGCTGGATCTGGATACGATCGGCCAGGACAAGTTCGGCGGCGAGATCCAGCTTGTAGCTGACGCGCACATCTATTTCCCTTGCGCCGACCAACGCCAGGGATGAGGCCTCCTCGATCAGAGCCGGCAGGCGCTGGACCTGGCGTTCGCTTTCGCCCCTGGCGACGAAATCCCGAAGGTGACGAATGATTTCTCCTGCTCTCAGCGCCTGTTCCGCCGCCTTCTCGACAGCCTCCCGCAGCATCGGTGCACTCGCTTCGGTGCTGCCTTCGAGAAGCCTGCGACTGCCCTTTAGATAGTTCGTGATCGCGGTCAGCGGCTGGTTGATCTCGTGCGCCAGCGTCGATGCCATTTCGCCAAGCGCGGTAAACCGGGCCATGTGAAGCAGTTCCACCTGCTGCTCCTGAATTCTCGCCTCTGCCCTGTGGCGCTCGGTCAGGTCGCGGCAGAAGCCGGTAAAGAATCGTCCAGTTCCGGGATGCATCTCGCCGACGGAAAGTTCCATCGGAAACGTCGAGCCGTCCTTGCGCATTCCGGTAACGGTGCGGCCGAGCCCAATGATGCGGCGTTCACCGGTCGTGAGATAGCGTTGCAAGTAGGCGTCGTGCTCTTCGCGGTAGGGGGACGGCATGAGAAGATTGACATTCTGACCGATGACTTCGTTTGCCCGATAGCCGAACAGCGTTTCGGCAGCGGTGCTGAAGGACTGGATATACGCTTGCTCGTCGATGACGACCATCGCATCCGGCACCGTTGCCAGGATCGACCGCAAGTGATCTTCGCGCAGCTGAAGAGCCGCGTTTGCAAAGGAAAGTTCGCTGACATCGGTGCCCTCGATGAAAATGGCGGTGATGTGGCCGTCCTCGGCTCTGATGGGCTGGTAGACGAAATCCAGGATGCGTTCTTCGACCGGTTCGTCGTCCCTGTTGCGCAGAGTGACCTTGACCCCCCGGCCCCTGTAGGGCTCACCGGTTTCGTAGACCTGGTCCAACATTTCATACAAGCCCTGGCCCGCAAGCTCGGGCAGGGCCTCGCGCACCGATTTTCCAATGACCTGCCTGTTACCGATCAGCCGTTGATAGGCACCGTTGGTCAATTCGAAAACGTGACCTGGCTCGCGCAACAAGGTCATGAATCCTGGAGCTTGGTCGAACATCTGCGACAACGCCGATTTCAGCATCGTCCCACCTGTCGACAAATCGCGCGCTTCGTCCACATGAAATCCCTGGATTGGTGCCCCCGCGGCAAAGCCTAATTAACATCCCTTGCCGTGCAAGCAAAACCAATCGAGCCAGGGTGTGTGGTGTGACCGCTGAGGATTTGAAAATTGCTCTCTGATTAGCATCAAGGCGGGCGGCGCCGAGCGGGCGCAATTCATCACGACAATCGACCGCTCCGCGAAAGGCGCCTGACCTGATGTCACGCATCGGCTGGCTTCGGCAGCGGTGCCTGGCCTGGTCACCAGCTTGCTTCCAGCCATTCACGGGTTCGGAGCGTCCTCCTGATCGGTCAGGATACGCTCGGCCGCGCCATCAAGATCGTCATACTGACCACTCCTCAGCGCCCACAGGAAGCCCAGCAGGCCCAACGTGCCGAGAAACAGTGCAACTGGTATAAGATAGACGAGTGTCGTCATGGCATTCGTGCCGATGCTTGAAGACCCGAAATCGGGCCTCGCGGGGCAGTCGGGGCCTGTTGGCCCGGTGCGAAGCCATGCAGGCGTAACGCATTTGCAATGACAAGCAGTGAGGAAATCGACATCGCCGCCGCCGCGATCAGCGGCGTGACGTGACCGAGGATTGCGACAGGCACCGCAACCGCATTGTAGACGATTGCCAAAGCGAGATTCTGCCGGATGAGCCGTCCGGCTTTTCTGGACACCTCCAGCGCGAGCGGTATCGCCAGGAGGCTGTCGCGCAGGAACACAAAGTCCGCGGCGTTGCGGCCGATGTCGGCCGCCGTGGCTGGCGCGATCGAGACGTGCGCCGCACTCAATGCGGGCGTATCGTTCAAGCCATCGCCAACCATCAGAACCTTGTGCCCTGACTTGGCGAGGATTTCGATGTGCTCGACCTTGCCGGACGGCAGGAGGCACGAAACGAAGTCGTCGATATCGAGCGTCCGAGCGACTTCAGCACAGGTTCCCGCGGTATCGCCCGACAGCATTTCGACCGACACGTCAGCGCCTTTCAATTGCGCCACGGCGGCCTTGGCGTCGGCGCGTAGCGCATCCTCGAATTCGAAGGTAGCGACAATGGTTCCGTCCTTCGTCAGAACCGTTCCACCATAGCCATGCTTGCCTTCACCTCCGGTTCTGCCTTTCCATCCGGCCCATCCGCGCCGACCCAACCGCCAAGTGCCTCCTTCGGAGATGGCTTCGATTCCGAATCCCGGATGCTCGGTAATGGCATCGAATTTCGACTGCCTGCCGAGAATGGCAGAGCCCGCGATTGCCTTTGAGAAAGGATGGCGCGAGTTTGAGGCGATGTTGGCAGCAATAGCCAACATGTCGGGGTCGATTGAGGGGGCGTTGACCAGCCGGGGCTGTCCCTGCGTGAGCGTTCCGGTCTTATCGAACGCCGCTATGTCAATCGTTGCCAGACGCTCCATTGCCGAGCCATCCTTGACCATGATGCCGCTCTCGAACAGGCGTCGAGCAGCCACCACCTGCACAATTGGTACCGCAAGGCCAAGCGCACAGGGACAAGTGATGATCAGGACCGCGATCGCGATGGTCATCGCCCTGTGCCAGTCGCCTGTGGCGGCCATCCATCCGAGGAATGTCGCGAAGGCGGTGAGGTGGACAACCGGGGCATAGAGTGCCGAGACGCGATCGGCGATCCGGCGATACCTCGCCCGCCCGCCCTCGGCGGCCTCCATCAGCCGAACCATTTCCGCCAGGAACGAGTCTTTTGCGGCAGCCGTGGCCTCGATCGTCAGGGGACCAGTGAGATTGAGTATGCCGGCTTGGACGATTTGTCCGGCCGATGCCTGTCGCGGCGTGCTCTCGCCGGAGACCAGGGAGCAATCGAGGTCCGATGTCCCTCTGAGTATCTTGCCGTCAACCGGAATCCTGTCGCCTGTAGGCACAAGGATCTGCATTCCTGGCTCAATTTCGTCAACGGGCAGGTAATCGCGAGAACCGTCGACGCGTACGACCATTGCGCCGCGCGCGGCAAGCCGCGACAGACCTTGCACAGCGGTTCGCGCGCGTTCGCGCATGACATGGTCGAGCGTCCTGCCGATCAACAGGAAGAACAGCAGTGACACCGAAGCGTCAAAATAGGCGTGATCGCCGTGGTTGATTGTTTCGTAGAGGCTCATTGTATAGGCGAGCGAGACGCCTACCGCGATCGGCACGTCCATGTTCATGCGACCGTGGCGCAATGCATTCCAGGCCGAGCGAAAGAAAATGCCGCCCGCGAAGGCGAGAGCAGGAATCGCGATGAGCGCCGACACCCAGTGGAAGAGGTCGCGCGTCGCGCCCTCGGCTCCCGACCAGACCGACACCGAGAGCAGCATGATGTTGCCTGCAGCGAAGCCCGACACGGCGACGGCGCGTATCAGATCAGCCAGCGTTTCGTCGCGCGTCTCGGCGGCGGGATCGAAGAGATGCGCCTGGTAACCCAGATCGGCCAAGACGCTGACAAAAGGTGGCACGTCGCCGTCATGCCAGCGGATTGAAACCCGCTTCGTGGAGAGGTTGACGCGGGCAGTCTCGACCCTGTCGAGCTTTCCGAGCGCAGTCTCAATCGTGTGTATACAGGCGCCGCAATGGACGGCCGGCACCGAGAGGTCAGTCTGCATGACGCCGTCGCCAAGTGGCCGGCTTGCCAGGGTGATTTCCTGGCTCGACGGCAAGTTCGCCGTCGGTCGGCCTAGATCCAGCGCGGATTCAACTCCCGGTGCGCAACAACTCATTGGATCTCACCGTGAGCAATGAGGACCCGTCGAACCTCGCGATAAGGCTCGGCAAGGCCGGCGTCGGCGTTGACCTCGACGATCCAGACACCGTCCCTTGGCTGGTGCGGGGCGGCGAAATTCTGTTCCGGAGCGAGACTGACCGACTTGTCTTCCTTTTCGTATGCAGGGTGACGGAACATCACCTTTGCCCCGTGCAAAGGGACCGGCTTGCCGGACGCGTCCACCAGGCTGTAGCTGACGATACCGCCGGAAATGACGAGGTGGCTCTTCCAGCCAAGTGCTGCCTGGGCGCGACCTTGCTCGGCCTTCTTGTTGAACTGCTGGCTCGCGACATAGGTGTTCTCGACGACGAGGCCCGTCCAGCTCGTATTGGCAAGGGTCGCCATCAGGATGTTGACCCCGATGACCACGCCGAAAAAGGCGACGATGCTGGCAAGCATATGCCGCCCGGTGAATTCGCGGGGCCGTTGTGTTCGAGCGCTCACCTGGCTGCCTCCGGCGAATTGAACGTGGCGGTATATTGGTTTGATTCGAATGATGCTTTGTCTTCGGCAACGAATTTGAAGGTCTGTGCTTCACCCTGAATCTTAGCGGCGGGCAGGCGGACAAAGATCTTCAGCATTTTCAGCCGGTCAGGTTCCACAGGGATGGCAAAGGACCGCCCCGCGGGAAGCTCATTGCCAACGATGCTCATTTGGGCACCGTCGAGCCCCTGCAAGCTGATCACGATTGTCCTTGGCTCCGGGATCATGTTGAGGAGCTTGACGGCGTAGCCGTTGCGGATGTCGCCGTCGGACAGTTTCACGAATTGCGGGTTGCGGTCATGAAGCACGTTCACTTCGAGCCGATCGCGCGTCAGCAGCGAATAGACCAGTCCCAAACCGAACATCGACCACAATGCCATGTAAACGAAGGTGCGGGGCCGGAAGATCTTTTTCAGATGGAAATGCGCGACCTTGTCGGAGAATTGCCCGTCATCGGTCCTGATCAGCGATGGAGTGATCGGTGAAGCTCCGTTCGCGGTCGCCAGTGCCATGTTTGCATTGTAGTCGGTCAGCGTGGCGTAGGAGATCAGCCCGCGCTCCTTGCCAAGTTTGTCCATGACGCCGTCGCAGGCATCGATACAAAGCGCGCAGGTAATGCATTCGAGCTGTTGGCCGTGGCGGATATCAATCCCCATTGGACAGACAGCAACGCAGGCGTTGCAGTCGACGCAATCACCGACCGGAAGGCCGGCCGCCTGGATCTTCTTTGCATGCCGCGAACGCGGTTCTCCGCGCCAGTCGTTGTAGGTGACGGTCAGCGAACTCTCGTCGAGCATGGCTGCCTGGATCCGCGGCCATGGGCACATATATGTGCACACCTGCTCGCGCATCATTCCACCGAACGTATAGGTCGTCGCCGTCAGGATGCCGATCGTGATATAGGCGACCGGTGCCGCGGCGCCGGTAAAGACCTCTCGCAGCAGCGTTGGCGCGTCGGCGAAATAAAAGATCCATGCTCCGCCTGTCGCCATCGCTATGACCAGCCAGATGAAATGCTTGGCCGTGCGCAGAGCGAGCTTGCGAACCGTCCACGATCCGGCGTCAAGTTTCATGCGGGCGTTGCGATCACCTTCGATCGCACGCTCGACGACCAGGAACAGATCGACCCAGACGGTCTGAGGGCAAGCATAGCCGCACCAGGCGCGGCCGACCGTCGACGTAAGCAGGAAAAGGCCGACACCAGCCATCACCAGAAGGCCGGCTACGTAGTAGAATTCCTGCGGCCATATCTCAATGAAGAAGAAGTAGAAGCGGCGGTTCGCGAGGTCGATCAGCACCGCCTGGTCCGGGGCGTAGGGGCCTCGATCCCACCGCAGCCACGGCGTGAGATAGTAGATACCAAGGGTGATGGCCATCACCAGCCATTTGAATTGACGAAAGTTGCCGGAGGCACGTTTGGGAAATATCTTCTTGCGCGCGGCATAAAGCGGTTGCCGCGTCTTGGCCGAGTTGACCGGCTCTGCCTCCAGCCGTTCTATCTGCGTTTGGTCCAGCACCGCGATCTCCGGTCGAGCAGTCTGCAGTTTCATGTCGGGCAAATTTGCCGGGCGGCGGTCCACACCGCGTTGATGCAGGTCAATCTCCATCATGATCGCAAATGAATCGGGGCCCGGCTTGGCCAGGCCCCGTCGCTTTGGTCGGTGAAGTTGAGAACAGGCTTCCCCCGCCTATTCTCCGCCGCCAAGCGAATGCACGTACACAGCAAGTTCCTTGACCTTGGTCTCTCCGAGCCGCGATCCCCAGGCCGGCATCACGCCCTGCCTGGGGGCTCGGACCTGCGCCGCGATGGCACTCTCGCCCGAACCGTAGAGCCAGATCGCGTCGGTCAAATTAGGTCCGCCTACTTCGCGACTGCCCTTGGCGTTCTCACCGTGACATGCGACGCAGGTTTCCGCGAAAACCTTGGCGCCCGGCGCGACAAGGTCCGGCCTCTGGACGGTGCCGGACAGGCTGGCGACAAAGGTGCTGACCTGATCGATCTGTTCCGGCGTCAGGACGTCGGCGAAGGCCGGCATTTCCGAGACGCGGGTGTCGGAATCGGTCAGAAAGCGGATGCCGTGCGTGACCGTCTGCTGAATTTGATCCGGTGTGCCGCCCCAAAGCCAATCATCGTCATTGAGATTGGGGAACCCTTTGGATCCTTGCGCGCCTGAACCGTGACACTGGGTGCAATTGACCTTGAACGCCGCACCGCCGGCGGCGACGGCGAACTCGCGCAATGTGTCGTCAGCGAGGATTTCGGACACGGATTTCGATTGTACCGCCACTACGTATTTGTCCTTGGCGGCGTCGGCGGCCGCCAGCTCATTCTTGACGTCGTTGCGGCTGGAATAGCCGAGCACGCCCTTCGTGGCAGAGCTCAGCATCGGCCACGCCGGATAGGCGATCGTATAGCCGATGGCCCAGACGATGGTGATGTAGAAGGTAATGACCCACCATCGCGGGAGGGGATTGTTGAGCTCCCTGATCCCGTCCCATTCATGGCCAGTCGTGGAGACGCCCGACACTTCGTCGATATGTTCATCACTCATGGTCAGTCGTCCTTCAGGGGGATTCGGGCTGCTTCGTCTGCCTGGCTCTTGCCACCTGGCCGCAGCGCGAAGACGATTGCTCCGACAAAGAAGAGAGCCATGAAAAGCAGAACCCAACTGTCGGCGAATTGCCGCATCGCATTGTAATCCATTGCTTTTCCTCAACGGTATCCTGCGGATTCGTCGTAGTTCTTGAAGTCGACCAACGTGCCGAGCATCTGCAGGTAAGCGACCAGCGCGTCCATCTCGGTGACCTGGGCTGGGTTGCCGTCGAAATCGCCGACCTTGACTTTGGGATAACGCTTCTCGAGCGCTGTCGTGTCGGCGGCAGGATCAGCCTGGGCCTTCAGATCGGCGTTGGCGTTCGCTATCATCTCGGCCGTGTAGGGAACGCCGACATCAGCGTTCGCGACGAGATGTGTTGAAAAGTCTTTGACGTCGAGCGGTGTATCCTTCAGGAACCCATAGCTCGGCATTATCGATTCAGGCACGACCGACTGCGGGTTTGTCAGGTGCTGTGTGTGCCACTCGTTGGAATATCGATCGCCAACACGCGCCAGATCCGGACCGGTACGCTTTGAACCCCACTGAAAGGGATGGTCGTACATCGACTCCGCCGCCAGGCTATAGTGCCCATACCGCTCGACCTCGTCGCGGAACGGTCTGATCATCTGGCTGTGGCAGAGGTAACAGCCTTCGCGCACGTAGATGTTGCGGCCGACCAGCTCCAGCGGCGAGTAGGGCCGCATGCCTTCGACCTTCTCGATCGTATTGTCGAGATAAAAGAGCGGTGCGATCTCGACGATGCCGCCTATTGTCACGACCAGCAGGGAACCGGCGAGAAGAAGCGTCGCGTTCTTTTCGATGACCGAGTGTTTGTCCATCAAGCTCATTTGAATGGCTCCTTACTGCGCGGGCTGAAGGGTCGGGATGGAGCCCGGCATGGGAGCCTCCTGGCGCTGGTGACCGAGGATCGTCATCGTGATGTTCCAGGCCATGATCAGCGTGCCTGAGAGATACATCGCTCCGCCGATGGCACGCATCACGTAGTAGGGATGCATGGCGGCCACGGACTCGGCGAAGGAATAGACCAGGAAGCCCTGCTCGTCGTATTCGCGCCACATCAGGCCCTGCATGATGCCGGACACCCACATCACGGCCGCGTAGACCACGATGCCCAGTGTCGCCAGCCAGAAGTGCCAGGTGACGAGGCGCAGCGAATAGAGACGCTGGCGGTTCCACAGCTTCGGAACCATGTAATAGAGCGCGCCAAACGAGATCAGGCCGACCCAGCCGAGCGCACCCGAGTGAACGTGGCCGATTGTCCAGTCGGTGTAATGAGACAGTGAATTTACTGCCTTGATGGACATCATCGGGCCTTCGAAGGTCGACATGCCGTAGAAGGCGATCGCGGCAACCATCATGCGAATGATCGGGTCGGTGCGGATCTTGTCCCAGGCGCCCGAAAGCGTCATCAGGCCGTTGATCATGCCGCCCCACGATGGCATCCACAGCATGATCGAGAACGCCATGCCAAGCGTCTGCGCCCAGTCGGGCAGGGCGGTGTAATGCAGGTGATGCGGGCCGGCCCAGATGTAGAGGAAGATCAGCGCCCAGAAGTGGATGATCGACAGCCGGTAGGAGTAGACCGGCCTGTTGGCCTGCTTGGGCACAAAATAATACATCATGCCGAGGAAGCCGGCGGTCAGGAAGAAGCCGACCGCGTTGTGGCCGTACCACCATTGCGTCAGGGCATCCTGGACACCCGAGAATGCCGAGTAGCTCTTCGATCCGAGGAACGACGCGGGCATCGACAGGTTGTTGACCACGTGCAGCATCGCGATGGTCACGATGAAGGACAGGTAGAACCAGTTGGCGACGTAGATATGCGGTTCCTTGCGCTTCAGGATGGTGCCGAGGAACAGGATGAGATAGGCGACCCAGACTATGGTCAGCCAGATGTCCACGTACCATTCGGGTTCGGCATATTCCCGGGATTCGGTGATGCCGAGCAGGTAGCCGGTAGCCGCCATGACGATGAAGAGCTGATAGCCCCAGAATACGAACCAGGCCAGATTGCCGCCGAACAGCCGCGCGCGGCAGGTGCGTTGGACGACATATAATGATGTGCACAGAAGCGCGTTGCCGCCAAAGGCGAAGACGACGCCCGACGTGTGCACCGGGCGCAGACGGCCGAAGTTGAACCATGGCTGGATGTTGAGCTGCGGATAGGCCAGTTGTAGCGCAATGATCACGCCGACAAGCATGCCGACGACACCCCAGAACACGGTGGCGATCGCGCCATAGCGGATAGGCCCGTCCAAATAGGCTGATGGATCGATCGGGGCAGCGGGTGCGAAGTTCGAGTTGCGCAGCAGAATGGCGGTGAAGCCGAGTAGTACGAAAAACAGCACCCACATATGTTGCCGGAAGGGCTCGTCCGTGCCGAAGCCGGCCGCCGCCAGAGCGGCGAATGCGAACAAACTCAAGGCGAAGGTTTCTCTGCCGAATTTCATGACATGTCCCCGAGCGCGAATCCGATGTGCGGGATGTGACCCCTCTGCCTAATCAATTCCGCGACTGGCCTGCCGACGCCTTGATCCATGTCAAAGTCGATGCTTCAACAGTCGGACAATCTTGCGCATTGGTTTCATGCGCGGAGGTTCCGATGGCCCGTGGCAAATCGTCAGTTGTCGTTAGGTGCGACCAACCGGAAGCCTGTCCGGTCGTTGAGGCATGCGTTCAAGGTGGGCGCGTGCCGTGTCTGGATGTCTCTCGCTGGCATGATAAAAAAATGCGCCTATGCGACGAGCTGGAGGCTGTTGCCGATGGGTTGCCTTCCCGGGTGGATCGGCTGAAATGCCTTCTGGTCGCAAATGAGCTCGTGCCTTTGCTGCGTAGAAGCCACGCTTATGAGGAGGAACATATCTTCCCCGCGTTTGCGCACGGCAGCACCAATGACTCCGCTCGGGGCACCTCCATACGCCGCCTGAAAGCCGAGCATGTCGAGGATGAGTGTTCGGCGCAGGATCTGACGGACACTCTGCTTGAGATCGGGCATGGGTCCGTTGTCGCCAATCCCGAAGCCTTCGGGTTCATGCTGCGCGGCTTCTTTGACAGCGTGCGCCGGCACGTGGCCTTTGAAAGGGAGCATGTGCTGCCGACGATCCTTGCAAGCGAGGTCGGCTAAAGCGCGTCGCGCTGAAACGGATTCAGGGCGCCGCGCTTTAGATCATTGTTTTGATGCATGTCGTGTTCGCAAAACCGCTGCGCACTTTTGCGCGATATGCATTAGGCGCCGGAGCGTTGTTTCAGCCTGTTCATGTTCTCGACGAAAACGTGACGGTTGTTCTCGATACGGATCACTCCGTCGGCGCGCAGCCTGGTCAGTTGACGGCTGACCGTCTCTATCGTCAGGCCGAGAAAGTCGGCGATATCCGCCCGTGTCAACGGCAGATCGAAGGTCGCCGACCCGGTGTCCTGAGCCGCCGCCGGATCAATGTTCGTTGCAATGATGAGCAGGAAGCTTGCCACTTTTTCCGAAGCCGTCTTGCGCCCAAGCGTCACCATCCAGTCACGGGCCTGGTCGAGTTCCTTGAGCGTCTGTTGGAGCAGGCGGTGTTCCAGCTCAGGCGACACTTTCATCATTCGCTCGATTGCCGTCTTTGGAAAAGAACACAGGGAAACATCCGTCGCGGCCTCGGCGTTGATCGAACTTTCGAGCTTGAATGGACGCCCCAGAAAATCGGGCGCGAACTGAAGGCCGACGATCTGCTGGCGCCCGTCCGAGAGAGTCTTGGTCAGCTTCACCACGCCTGAAAGCACATTCGAAAAGCTGTCGATCGCTTCGGCATCGCCAACCAGTTCGGCTCCCGGCTGAACGCTGTGCTTGGACGAGTTTCTCGCCAGGTCGACTAACTGATCCGGATCGAGCGCACCACAGACGCCGCGATGCCGCGCTTCGCAAGATTTGCAGAGCACCGGAATGTCGGAGTTGTGAACGTCACGCCGCACGGCCATCGCATCACCTGTGATCGGATGCCGCCAGACAGCATCGCTTTTTCTGCCATGGTTGCGTCAGTTCTTTCCCGGCACCTTGATCAAAATCAAAGCTCCTGCAGCCAGATGAGGCCTAACTGGAGGCCATGCAAAAGCCAGAGACCTGCGAGTTGAGACCGGACCTGACCGCCAGCTTGAGCGAGAACGTGCCGCGTTACACCAGCTATCCGACCGCGCCGCATTTCCATGCGGGGATCGACGACATGGTCGTTCGCGGCTGGCTGCGGACAATCGGCGCCGTCGACGAAATATCGCTCTACCTGCACGTCCCTTATTGCGACAAGTTATGCTGGTTCTGTGCCTGCCATACCAAGCAGACGCGCCACTACGCGCCGGTGGCGAGTTTCCTTCGCTCCCTGCACAGCGAAATCGAGACGGTCGCGGAGCTCCTCAGGGGCAAGGGCAGGGTGCGCGCAGTCCATTTCGGCGGCGGCTCACCGACCATGCTGACACCCGATGACCTTGTGGCTCTTGGAAGGCGCCTGCGAGCCGAGTTCGACTTTCTTAACGATGCCACCGTCAGTGTCGAGATAGAGCCCAATGACATGGACGAGGCACGCCTGGATGCGCTGGCGCAAATTGGCATGACGAGGGCGAGCCTCGGTGTGCAGGATTTCGATCCCAGGGTGCAGAAGGCGATCAATCGCGAGCAGAGTTTTCTACAGACCAAGCAGGTGGTGGACGGCGTGCGCTCGCGCGGCACGAAATCCGTCAATCTCGATCTGCTCTATGGTCTGCCACATCAGACGCTTCAGAGCATCGCCACGACAGTTGAACAGGCCTTGACACTGGCGCCCGACAGAGTGGCGCTTTTCGGCTACGCGCATGTGCCGTGGTTCAAAAAGCATCAGACGATGATCGATGAGGCCTGGTTGCCGGATTCGGCCCAACGCCTCGGACAATCACAACTTGCCGCGAAGATGATTGAAACGGCCGGCTACCAGGCCGTCGGGCTCGATCATTTCGCCAAGCCCGGCGATTCGCTGGCAATAGCGGCAGCGCCGGGCAAATTGCGCCGCAATTTCCAAGGCTATACCGAGGATCAATGTGAGACCTTGATCGGGTTCGGACCTTCCTCGATCAGCCGATACAAGCAGGGTTACGCACAGAACATCGTGGCCACTGGCGAGTATGAGAAGGTAGTCGATGGCCGGCGATTGGCGACGGCACGCGGCGTGGAACTCAGCCTCGATGACCAGGCGAGGGCCTGGATAATCGAGCGACTGATGTGCGATTTTTCCTTCCCGGCCATCGAACTTGTCGAATGCTTCGGCGATGTTGGGCAGGGATTGCTTCTTCAGGCCAGTCGGCTCGGCAATGTCGGCTCGGGGTTGCTTCGACTCCAGGGCGATGATTTTGTCGTGCCGGTAGAGTGCCGTCCTCTCGTCCGGACCATTGCGGCCAAATTTGACAAGTATCTCCAGGCCGGAACGGCCAGGCACTCCGTCGCATTCTGAGCGTTCGGCGTGCGCACCCTTCCGAAGATCGCCGTCGACCGAGTTCGGGCAACTTGAGCGACGCGATCCGTCGATTCCCATGTTCAAGTAGTCGCCTGGTTCGGGCGCCCGCTTCTTACCCGTGACCATCGAGCGAACGAGGTTTTCGTGATGACGCAGACTGGCAAGAAGCACCCCGGCAATGTGCAGGCCAACCAGAAGGAGGACCGTGTTGCCAAGCAACTGATGGAGTGTCTGCAACCAGCCGACGCCCAAAAAGCGTCAGTGGTCTGCAGCCAGCCGGTCAGGGCTATGCCGCAGATCGTGACAAGCAGCGCCAGCACCATGGCGGCGCCCGCCGGGTTATGTCCGAGATATCCTTTTTCGCGATGCGCCGCGATGTCGCCGAGATAGGACGTCACGGCGCTTGGGCCACGCACGAATTGGGCAAATCGGGTGTACCTGGAGCCGACGATGCCGGCCAGAAGCCGCGAGGCGACCAGCGCAAACACCGTAGCCGGCGAGTTCATGAATCTTCACGATCAGCCCCGACGACAGCCACGCCACCGTCACGCTCAACACCAGCGCCCAGTGAACCAGGCGAACACAAGGACTCCAGACCTTGACCATGTTCCGGCGGGAGGAAAGGGTGGCGTTCATGTCGATCAGCCTTCGTCGCCGTCGGCGTCGCTGCCGACCGGAGCCAACGTCTTGGGATCGAACATGGTCTCGACCCGCTTGCCTTTGCCGTCGACCGCATAGGCTTCGTAGCAGCCGCTTTCCGACTTGATGTTGCGCACCTTCCAGCCCTGGGCCTCGAGTTTACTCTGCAGTGCCTCTGCCGGCTGCCACTGGTCGGCAGGTACATCGCACTTGTTGCCGGCAAAGGCGGTTGCGATTCCGGCCGCGCTGAGCATCAGGGTGGCGAAAATCATCGTCTTCATCTTCAAGTCTCCATCGGCCAATTCCGATGCGGCCAACATCACGATGCAATCTGACAGCAACCTGAATGCGAAGCGCAATTCGAGATCCGGGCCTCGGGGGCGTTCAGGTTGGTGTAAGGTTTTCGGTGCAACGAGCACCGCGTCCGATGCGGACAGGACAGGGATGGAGGAGAGGTGCGGGTTCTTTTAATCGAAGACGATCGGATTCTTGGCGAAGCAGTTCGCGACCACGTCGCCGCCGCCAGCCATGTCGTCGATTGGTCGAAGACACTTGACGAGGCCCGCACCTGCCTGGCTGTCATTTCATATCAGCTCATCCTGCTCGATCTCCAACTCCCTGATGGGAGGGCAGGATTTCTTGAAGGCCCTGCGACGCGATGGAACCGATACGCCGGTGATCATCCTCACGGCGCGGGACCAACTCTCGGATCAGATCGAAGGTCTGAACAGCGGCGCCGACGATTACCTCGTCAAGCCTTTCAATCTCGAAAAGCTGTCGGCACGGCTGCAAGGGGTGGCTCGCCGTTATACCGGCAAACCCAATCCAATTGTCCGTTTGGGCAAGGTCGAGATCGACTTGGCACGACGCGACATCACCATCGACGGCAACTCCACTTCGCTTACCGGCCGCGAGTGGGCGGTGCTGGAACAGTTTCTGCAGCGGCCGGGCGCCATTGTGAGCAAGGCTCAGATCGAAGACGCGCTCTATGCGTTCGGCGCGGAGATCGAAAGCAATGCGGTGGAGGTGTACATAAGCCGTCTGCGCCGCAAGATTGGCAGCGACACCATCCGCACCGTGCGCGGTGTCGGCTACCGTGGGATGACCCAATGAACGGCCGTACAAGTCTGGTGCGCCGGCTGGTCGTCGCCCTCAGCACGGTGATGGTGGTTTACGGCCTTGTGGCGGCCATCGCCGGCGGCATCACCCTGCATCGCGAAATCAACGAAGCCATGGACGTCGCCATGAGAGAGGCAGCCAGAAGACTGCTGCCGGTAGTGGTAGCCGATCTCATTGGGAAGGAAGCCCAGGCTGCGCCGCGGGTTTTCGGAAGCCGATAATGACGAGGACGGCGACCGGCTGGTCGTCCAGGTTCGCGACAAGCAGGGCTTGGTGCTGCTGCATTCAAATCACGCGCCATCGTCGCCGCTTTCGCTGATCCCAGTTCCTGGTTTCACCGAGAACAAGGGGTGGCGTATCTATACCGAAGCGGCGGTGAGCGGAACGATTTTCATCCAGATTGCCGAGCTTGAAAGCCGTCGAGACGAGGAGACACTGGAAGCCGCATTCGGCTTCCTGCTGCCCCTGGTCCTGCTCACGCCACTGGCGGCGATCGTCTGTTGGCTGATCCTGGAGCGTTCCCTGCGTCCCGTTCTGACGTTGCGCAGCGAGATCGCTGGCCGCCACGGTGACAATCTGGCATCGATCCGCACCGAAGACCTTCCATTGGAATTGGCCGCCATCGCCAAGTCCGTGAATAGCCTGATGCGGCGGCTTGGAATGGCTTTGTCGGCAGAAAGGGAATTCACAGCTAATGCGGCGCACGAACTACGCACACCTATAGCCGGCGCCCTGGCGCAAGCAGAGCGCCTGCTCGCCGAAGCGCCTGACCTCAACGTCGGCAACCGCGCCCGTCAGATCAGGGCGTCACTCGCCAATCTTGCCGGGCTTTCGGAAAAGCTGATGCAGCTGGCAAGGGCCGATGCCGGCGTTGCGGCGGCATCGCAGCCGGTCGACCTTGGCTCGGTCGCTGCCCTTGTCGTCGAAGAGTTCGGTCGGAGCGCTGGGCAGGGCGAGATCGATCTTGTCAGACCCAGCAAGGATGCACCAATGGTCGAAATCGACCAGGACGCGCTCGCGATTGTCATCCGCAATCTGGTCGAAAACGCGGTACGACATGGCGCATCGGGCAAGCCGGTAAAGATCTCCATCGGCAAGGATGCCAGCTTGCGCATCATCAATGAATGCGGGTAATTCAGGCGGCGGAACTCGGCGGCTTGACGCAGCGTTTCGCGCGAGGTGCCCCTCCGGCAGACGGATCGGGCCTGGGTCTCGCCATCGTCAGCAACATCGTCGAGCAGGTCGGCGGAACACTGCTCTTGAGGTCGCCGGCCTCAGGCATGAAGGATGGATTTGAGGCTTCGATTCCAACTGGTCAAATCCGGTTAGGACGGTTCATCGTTTCGCAGAATGGCCAACCTGCTCTAACCCTATGTTTATACGCCATTCCACACGGAAACCCGCTGCGACTTGAATTGCTGTAGGCGCATTGACCAAACGGCAGTTCCAGCCTTGGTGGACGTGATGATGCATCCGGCAGAGAAGGTGGCTCTCAACCCGCAGCAGCCTGTTGTGGCGGATCGAGGCGAAAGAACATCGCCAGCTTGAGGCTTGTCGCTATCCGTTCGGCCCGATCGATAAACACCGCTGCCGTTTCTGGCGCAAAGAGCTCGGCGGCGGTTTTGCCAAACATGGCCAGCCAGATGTCGAAATCCGCTTCGGTGACATCCTTGAGTTTCACATGAGCGGGCACCGGCCGTCCGTGATAGTCGCCGGTCTTGAGAATGACGGAGCACCAGAAGTCGGTCATTTTCTCGAGATGCGGTTCCCAGTCGCCGGTAATCGCGCGCGCGAAGATCGGTCCAAGGCGCTCGTTCTTCCGGAGCTTGGCATAGAATTCACGAACGAGTCTCCCGATCGACGCCCGGTTGACGCGAGGATCGTTCAGAGGCTGCTCTGCAAGCGGAGGCACGGTCAAGGCTGATTTCATTGTCATTCCACAAATACTTTGTTGTCTTCGCCAAAATCAGGAAAGCCCGAGACGCCGAAGGCCTGCCTGGACAAGGGTGAGCCGCTCGCGGACAAGCCGGAAACCCAGATTGTCGGGCGGCGTTCCGACGGCGCAGCCGCCGCTCTTCCCGTCCCGGATGAAGTTCGACATATAGGTGCGGTGGAATCCTTCCACGACATGCACTCCGCAATTTTCTACCGAAGTTGAAATTCTTGTGCCGTCGCTGGTCACCGACGCGTGGACATAGCAGGTCGATGTCCATTCCCAGACATTGCCGGCGACGTCAGCCACCCCTTTTGCGTTCACACCGAAGGCCCCCTGAAATCTCGGGGCAGGATCGGATTTGCGCTCGAGCGAAGCCTCGTTGCGATATTGGGCGAGCCACCGCAGAGCCGGGTTGGCGGGATCGCTGATGCCGGCCTCTATGTCGCTCCGGAATTTTTCGCCGGCGGCAAAGGCCCACTCCGCATCGGTCGGGAGCCGCCACGCTTCGCCCCTCTGAGTTGACAGCCAGTTCGCATAGGCTTGCGCGTCCATGTGGCTCACGCCGGTGACGGGAAAGTTGCCGCCGCCGAGGGTTTCGGCGGGCTGGCAGACATCGGCCGCCACGCAGCGACCGTATTCCGATGCACTCACCTGATATTTCATAATTTCCAGCGGTTCCCCCAACCTGACCAGTTCGACCGGCGCCGCCACGGGACGTCCGTCCTGCAGGAATTCACCCGGTTGGGGATGACTGAACGACGCCGGGGCAAGGCGCACCAGTTCCGGGCTCGCGACAAGTTGGCGGCCAGGCGGCGAAAGCGCCGCCGTGGCCGCTCCCATGGCAACCAGTGCGGCAGAAGCAAACCCCGCGAGGGCTATGATTGGGTTGATTGGCATCGGCTTTCGCCCCGACATGGGCGGTCTTGCGGAATTGCCGCAAGGTCGCCTTGGCTTCAGGATCAGATCCTCGCTACGACGCGATGGAGCGTGGTGCTTCGATCTGCATCATCAGGTCGTCGTCCCAATGTCCGTCGACCGTGAAGTGCGCGGTCGCTCCGAGTTCCACGGCCTCGATCAGATTGTGGTTCACATAGGCGTAGATGCCGGGCTGCAGGAAAGTGTACAGCGCCGAGCCCGCCGAGCCGCCGCGAATGAACCAGGTTTCGAGATCCTTGGCCGGCGGATTGTCGAATTTGCCCTGTTCCCACACAAAGTCACCATGGCCGCCGATCAGGTGAGGGCGGGTGTCGCGGTTCGCCTGCGAATGGACGATCAGGACGGTCTCGCCGACTTTCGCCTTCATGGCATGCTCGCCCGTCAGCGATCCTTGCTTGCCGTTGAAGACGACATGTGTCGGGATCAGGCCGCGCATGACCTTGACGGTGTCATCGTAGTTGTCGCCAGCGGTTTCAAACTTCTTGAACTTTCCCTGCTCGTCGCGAGGAATGTAGAAGTCGTTCTCGCCGATATAGTAGATGTGATCGTAGCGGATGGGCTTGCCTTTGTCGTCCCTGAGGCCGTCGCGCGGCAGCACCATTACCGCGCCGCTCATGCCGGATACCACGTGCCATGGGATCATCGCGCCGCCTGGGGCGCAGTGATAGACGAACGTTCCGGCGCGGGTAGCCTTGAAGCGCAATGTGACCTGCTCACCCGGATTGATCAGTGTCAGGCCGCCGCCGCCAAGTGCGCCGGTGGCCGCGTGGAAGTCGATGTTGTGGGCGAGTGTGTTGGTGTCGGGATTGATGAGTGTGAGTTCGAGATAGTCGCCTTGATGCACGACCATCAGCGGGCCGGGAATGGAGCCATTGTAGGTCATCGCATTGAGCTGCGTGCCGTCCGCGTCGATGACGACCGGCTTCTCTTCGATTGTCATGGTGAATCCGACGATTTTCGGACCGCCTTTCGCGACCTGATCGTGAGCGTGAACGAAAGGAGGCGCGACCAATGCAACCTTTTCACGCGGCAGTCGCAGTCCTGCCACCTCCTTTGCGCTTACCGCTGCCGGCATGGCTGTAATCGTTGCGACGGCCGCGGCGGTAAAAACCGAACCCAGCAGTGCTTCACGTCTCGTAAGCATTTCCATCTCCTTTACGTGAGCCAATTTATGGCCAGATATTATGCTTGCTTCCGCGAACGTCTTTGCGCTAGCGCAAATCCAGTTCAATTCATCTACGTGGTGGAGGAAACAGGGAGGTAGTTGTCGTAAAGACCGAGGCGAAGTCTTCGCCAAAACGAAATCGGCCGAACTGGACCTTTCCCTGGTCCGTTCGGCCGTTCCCTCCGGAGGTCGTAAACCGGAGTGTATCTATTTGAAAAAAGGGCAGGTCAGTTGGAGGCGGCTTTTGTCGCTTCGCCGAACAGATCCGCAAACACCGTCTTGGCCTTTCCGACCTGCTTGACCGCTTCCGCCGCTTCCAGGTTGACGGGTTTGCCGACGACGATCAACGCCACCATGCCCATGCCGTAATGTGGAGCGCACTTCACGCCATAGACGCCTTCCTTGGTGAGGGTCACGGTGATCTCCTCACTTGGCTTTCCCTTGAAAGCCTCGGCGCCGTCCGGCAGCATGCCCTTAATGATTTCGGCATTGTGCAACTTGTCGGTCGGCACGAACCTGACCGTATCTCCAGGTGCCGCCTGCACAAAGGCGGGTTGGAAAACCATCGCACCTTTCTCACCCTTGTTCAGCATTTGCACCACATGTTCTTCAGCGTTGGCGGAGCCGGCGATAGCGAGCAAGGCGATGGCGGCGGCAATCAGGGGCAATTTCATTGGGACGTCCTTTCCTGGGTTCATCACGGCATCAACCGTCGCGCCCTTTCTACGTCACCAGACAATTTCGCGATTTGCGCTGGCGCAAACTTGGGCGTGAAATCTGGGTGGCGTTCTCAGGAGATCCGGGCGGGTTGAGGGACAGTTCGAGGAAGATCATGGTTCAAGCCGACCTCTGCTCTTCGGAGGCGGCGACCCACAACACCTGCGGCATGTGGAGGAATATCTGCCCCCTTGCCGCCTGCTGGCCGCCCGTGACACTCTTCCAAGTCAGCCTGACTTGGACGTCTTGCGGTCGTGGTCAAATGGGGGAATATAATTGGGTAGCCTCGATCGCTCGCTGATTGCCGGTTTGTCTGTCTTTGAGAGTCTATCTGCTGCGGATCTTGACCGCATCGTCGGCCAGGCCAGGTCGTTGAGGATTCCCAGGGACCAGCCGGTTTTCGAACAGGAGCAGGAAGCACATTCGTTTTTCCTGCTGCTCGACGGACATGTGCGTGTCGTTAAATCGACGCCGGACGGCCATGAGGTAACCGTGCGATACATAAGCCCTGGCGAGTTGATGGGCATTGCCCACGCCCTGGGCCGCACCACCTATCCAGCAAATGCAATCGCAGCCGTCGATTGCGTCGCCCTTGCCTGGCCAAGCCAGCTCTGGCCGACATTCGCTGCAGAGTTCCCCAGTTTCGGTGCCAACACCTACAAGGCAGTGGGCAGCAGACTGCAGGACGCACATTCGCGCGTCATCGAAATGTCCACAGAGCAGGTCGATCAGCGCGTCGCCCATGCGCTGCTCAAGCTGGTCAAGCAGACCGGCAAAAGGACAGAGGAAGGCATCCTGATCGACTTCCCGATCTCGCGTCAGGATATAGCCGAGATGACCGGAACGACGCTCCATACGGTGAGCCGACTGCTCTCGGCCTGGGAAGGTGAGGGATTGGTCAGAAGCGGGCGACAGAAGGTGACCGTGGTGGAGCCTCACCGGCTGCTTCTGATCGCGGAAGGCCGCGTGGAGAAAGGCTAGTCAGCGTCGGGACTTTCGATGGCGGCCCGCAGTTCGCAACTGATTTGTTCCTCATTCAGATCGTGCTCTCGCGCCGCCTCCGAAACGGTGTGGAACGAAGAAATCGGGCAGCCGACACAGAGCATGCCGTGCTGGAGAACGACGCGAATGGCTGCTGGCGAACCGCGCATAATTGCGTCCATCGTCGCGTCGTCGCTGAATTTGGCTTTCATGCCGCTTGCCCGTATTTGGAAGCCGACATCTTGCGCCTTTTTTCATCGATGCTCGTTGCGCTGAGACAAAGAGGAACCTTATGAGCCTTGCCCGCCCGTCGAGCGACGTGCATCCGCCGTCTCCGCAGGCATTCCCCGGCGCGCAACGCCACGGCAGTTCACTAAGCCCCGCCTGAGCCGCGCAGATCGTCGACGCTTTTCTCTTCCGTTGTCGAGCGAGAACATTCCGCCACGACCAGGCACCACGTCGATAATGAGATCGGTGTGCTTCCACACTTCAAATTGCGAGACGCTGATATAGACCGGGGTCTCGCCGATCTTTCCCAGCATCACGTCATCGTCGCCGACGATGAAATCGTTTTGCGAGTAGCACGTTGGTGATGATCCATCGCAGCACCCACCCGACTGATGGAAAAGCACCGGCCGTGGTCGGCGACGATTTCCGCCAGGAAGGTTCTGGCTCCAGGTGTGGCCGAGACTTTCCCGAGCGAGATTCAAGCATCCTGCTCTCCCTTCCGAGTTCCCGAGCCGATAAGGGCGCGGCCATAACGGCCACACCCTTGGCTTTCTATCCGACGACGCTCAAAAGAAACCGAGCTTCTTCGGGCTATAGCTGACCAGCATGTTCTTGGTCTGCTGGTAATGGTCGAGCATCATCTTGTGGTTCTCGCGGCCGATGCCCGATTGTTTGTAGCCGCCGAACGCCGCATGCGCCGGATAGGCATGGTAGCAGTTGGTCCATACGCGACCGGCGTGTATGGCACGGCCGAACCGGTAGCAGCGGTTCGCATCACGGCTCCAGATACCAGCGCCTAGGCCGTAGAGTGTGTCGTTGGCAATCGCCAAGGCTTCGTCGTCGTCCTTGAAGGTGGTGACCGACACCACTGGCCCAAAAATCTCCTCCTGGAAGACCCGCATCTTGTTGTGGCCCTTGAACACCGTGGGCTTGACGTAATAGCCGCCAGCAAGATCGCCCGGCAGATGGTTCTGCTCGCCGCCGATCAGCACTTCGGCGCCCTCCTTCCTACCGATGTCGAAGTACGACAGGATCTTCTCCAGCTGCTCGCTCGACGCCTGCGCGCCGATCATAGTGACCGGATCGAGCGGATCGCCCTGGACGATCGCCTCGACGCGCTTCAGCGCCTTTTCCATGAACTTGTCGTAGATCTTCTCATGCACCAGGGCCCGGCTGGGGCAGGTGCAGACCTCGCCCTGGTTGAGCGCGAACATGACAAAGCCCTCGATCGCCTTGTCGAAAAAATCGTCGTCTTCAGCGGTGACATCCTGGAAGAAGATATTGGGCGACTTGCCGCCGAGTTCCAGCGTCACCGGGATGAGGTTCTGGCTGGCATATTGCGAGATCAGCCGGCCGGTCGTGGTTTCGCCGGTGAAGGCGATCTTGGCGATGCGGTTCGACGAAGCGAGTGGCTTGCCGGCCTCCAGGCCGAAGCCGTTGACAATGTTGAGCACGCCGTCCGGCAGAAGGTCACCGATCAGGTCCGCCCACAGCATGATGGTGGCAGGCGTCTGTTCGGCCGGCTTAAGCACCACGCAGTTGCCGGCGGCAAGTGCCGGCGCCAGCTTCCATACGGCCATCAGGAGCGGAAAATTCCACGGGATGATCTGGCCAACCACGCCAAGCGGCTCATGGAAGTGATAGGCCACGGTGTCGTCGTCGATCTGAGAAAGGCTGCCTTCCTGGCCACGCAGCGCACCGGCGAAATAGCGGAAATGGTCAATGGCAAGCGGCAGGTCGGCCGCCGTCGTTTCACGGATCGGCTTGCCATTATCCCAGGTTTCGGCGCGCGCCAGCAGATCGAGGTTTTCCTCCATGCGGTCGGCGATGCGGTTGAGGATAAGCGACCGCTCGGCCACGCTGGTGCGCGCCCAGGCGTCCTTGGCGGCGTGCGCCGCATCCAGGGCGGCCTCAATATCCTGGGCGTCCGAACGGGCTACCTCGCACAGCAGTTGACCATTCACTGGCGAAAAGTTTTCGAAATAGCGGCCGGAGCGCGGCTCGGCCCATTTGCCGCCAATGAAATTGCCGTAGCGCCTGTCGAAGGGCGCCTTGATCGAGCGAGAGAATTCAACCTTGTTCACATCTTCCTCCCAAAGCTGACGCCGCGGAATGCGACGCGTGGAGGAGAGACTTGTGGGGATCTACCCGGATTGTCACCATGCCGAGGACGACGGACGGGCTGGAGGTGTCGCAGAATTGCGACAGTGTTGCGACGCTTCGAAAAACTCAATGTGACCTGTGAACATCCAGGCGGTTGAGCTTCCGGTGAAGCGTCGCCCGGCTGATACTCAGCGCTTTGGCCGCAGCAGAGACATTTCCGTCCGTGCGCGCCAGCGCTCGCTGCAGAACGCCACGCTCCGCTTCGGCGAGGATTTCGGTGACCTTCTGCGCCCCGCCAGGCAGATCGGCCGCAGGGATGGGTTTCTGGAGACACTCATGCGTAATTCCAAGCGCCAATCGCGCTGAACGGGTCGCACCCACCACAAGGTCATCGGCGTCGACTGCGATCAGCGCGCCGGGACCCTTGTCGGCCACAGGTGCCAGCAGAATTCGGGCCTTGGGGAATGCCATCCTGAAGTTCTCAGCCTCGATCCGACGCACTGCGTCGACCACGGCCACCGAAATGAGATTGGCGAACGCTTCGGTGAGGTCAGCTCGACAGGAAGACACGTCAAGCGCAGCCGCAAGATCTCCCTGGTGATCGTAGATGGGAGCGGTAGTGCAGCTCAGCTCGGTGTTGCGCGTGTGAAAATGCTGATCACGGTGGATCGTCAGGACTCGCTGCTCTACCAGACAGGTGCCGATACCGTTGGTGCCTTCGCTTTGTTCGTTCCAGATGGAGCCCGTCCACAACCCCCACAAACGAAAAGTTCCGTCATCCACCGCCGCGCCGCGCCGTTCGACCGGCACACCGTCACGATCTGCGAGCAGAACGCAGCATCCGACGCCTCCCACCGCAAGGTAGAGCCGGTCGAGGCTCGATTGGGCAGCTCGGACGAGCGTTTCGATCCGTTGTCGGGCCTCATTAAGCTCTGGCTCCGTCAGATACTGCGGTGGCTTGCAATCAGCAGGATCGAGCCGATGCAGATTGGAGGACCGCCGCCAGGAGGCGACCAACGCGGATTTCGCCGCCGCATCCGAAGCAATTGCAGCCTGTACGCGATCGGCATGATGACCGGACAAATCCTCGCCCATGCTTGTCCCCCAATCCCAACTGTTACTTCACGTCCCGGACCGGTGTCGCCAGGTTCCGCTTTCAATCAGCACACTGTCAATTCGACAGAAGAATCAGAAAGGGGCAGAACTTCTCGTCATTCAGCGGCATTTGGCCAATCGATAGCGTCCTCGCCGGTGCATTCTCTCTCCCGCCGCTTCGGTTGATGCCGCCAAGCCTATCAGCATGAACCGGCCATTCTTTGATCGAAAGCAAAGTTCGCGCGGATTTCAGCCTCGTCAAACACAACAGCTCTACGACGACACCCTCACGAGCACCGGCACTAGCCGGGGAGGGCGCTGGCCGTCGAATGGCGCTTCAAAAGCAATGCAAACACCTCGGCTTTCCTCTGGCAGCGATCCGGTCGACAATCTGGTCTCAAGCGTTGTGTAGCCTGGCTGACTGGAAAGTGGCACTAGACCAACCGCTTTCGTGTGCATTATGTGTGCAGTGAGAACTTCGACTTGGCCAAATGGGGTTCCATTGCGGCGGCATAGTCGTAAATTGGGTTACGTTTGGCCGGGCATCCCGTGCCAAATTGATCAATCTATCCAACAGCGCATTGGACGGACTGACAGCGAAAAAAGATAATAAAATGCATAAGATGGACCGGAGTCTTGATCTGGCCCCATGATGGACTGGACGGACTAGGCCCTGCGCGCCTTGCAGTGCAGGGCTTCTAGTCCGTCCTTCGCGGTGGGCCGCGGCTGTTCGCGTAACGTTAGCGAGATTGCGAGGATCAGGAGCGTGTTCGACGTCAGGATTTCGATAGCCGCCATGCCCGGTCGGCACCAGTCCACGGGAGGCGCTCAGAGTGGCACAATGTATAATCACGGGGCTTCGCCAGCCCGCTGCGCCCCCAACAGGGCACAATGGAGAACCTGTGAGCGTCGGGTTGTGTCGGGCCAAGAGTCTGCACCAGGCCGAGCTTGCAGGGCGGCGCAAAGCTCCTTATAGAGCGCGCGGCCGATTGAGGGCGGCCGCCGATTCTCAAAGGTCGCCCCATGTCCGATAACGTCTCGCGTTTAGCCGCCTTTCTCGCCGTTGTGCTAGCCCTCCTTTGTGCCGGTTTCCAGTTCCACAACGGCCACGCCATTCCCACGCTCTACTTCATGGTCGGTGCAATCCTGGTGACGGCGTTCACTCACCTGAACGTTCGCAGAGGACTGATTTAGCGGTCATGCGATAAGTTCGCGCCAGTTGCCTTTTTCAGTGGACGCTTTGAGCGTGATATCCAACGGGATCGGTGCGCTGGCTGGTAGGCGATGCAGGGATTGACCCTGCGACCACTGCATAAGAAGCGTGGTCCTGGCTTTGTCCTGGCCCGTTGCAGCCGCGCGCAAGGCGCTGTTTCACTCGATCTTTGGCAACCGATGCCAAAGGCCCGTCTAAGCTAGTCTAGGGCTTTTCTGCAAGGATCGCCGCGGCGGTTTGCTCGTCCGTGATCAAAACATCGGCGACACCGAGACGCAGCACCGCGCGCAGCACCGGAACCTTGTCGAGGCCACCGGAGGGCAGGATGACGGTGTCGATGTCGCGCAGGCTTTCAGGAGCGAGGCCTATCACACGATGGTTGAGCGGGTGATCGACGAGCTGTCCATCGGCATCGATCCAGTGGCCGCAAATATCGCCGACGGCGCCTGCCTGGTGCAGCGATATGAGATCGTCCTCGCCTATCAGCCCGATCCGAAAAATGGTGGCGTCCTTATGCACCGCACCGACCGAGACGAAAGCGGCATCGACGTCGCGGGCATGGGTGAAGGCGTCTTCCAGGATCGACTGGCGCATCAGCAGATCGCGCGTGGCCTCGGTATCGGTGAACACCGGTGCGGCGATGTAGAAACATTCCGCCTCGTAGAGCGCAGCGAGCCGCGACGCCATCTCATAGATGTTGATCGCCGACCCGCGCGTCAGTCCGCCGAGCAAGGAAACGACGGACATCCCTTTGACCGGACGTACAGTCACCGACCGGAGGCTGAGTTGGAGCGTGCGACCCCATCCCACGCCCACCGATATCCCGTCGCGGATCCTGAGCGACAGGGCTTGCCCGGCGGCGGCTGCGATGACTTGGGGTAGCAGAGCAGGATCGGGCGGTGTCGGAACCACGATTGGATCCGAGACGCCGTAGCTATGACGCAACCGGTTCTCCAGCTCAATGCAGTTCGCCACCTTCGAATTGATGCGGATCTGAACTATCCCCCGCTCGCGGGCCTGCGCCAGCATTCGATTGACGCGAAGGCGAGTTAGGCCAAGGGACTTGGCGATTTGGGCTTGCGTGAGGTCTCCGACATACGCCAGCCAGGCGGCGCGGACGAGGAGCCCTTCCTCACGATCGGTCGAGACGGAGCTGGTTACGGCGTGGCGGCCATCGCGTTTTTTTCGGGGTGGTTTCTCCATCACAACATTCTGTCCACTGCGCGGGCTACGAACGGCTCGGCGGCGCCGTGTCCGAATCGATATGAAGCGTTGGTTGACTTTCTGGCATCGTCCTTAGCACCGGTGATAGCGGTCGAAGGACAAGCCCAGCGGGGCATCATGGCAAATCGCGTCGATGATGGCAGCCGTCAGCGGCAGGTGATCGCCCGGAAGTAAACCTTGCGCCATCATTTTCTCCAATGTTTGGCCAAGATCCAGCGCCAGTTGCGCGCCCTCGACCGTGTCCGAGCTCATATGTTCCCGCTTGGCTACGGAATAAGGCAAGCCGCGGCCAAGCAAGCGTCCCATGCGGCCATTGCGGCCGGCTTGGCAGGTCACATAAAGATCACCGGAGCCAGCCAGTCCCTGCACTGTTTCGATTCTTCCGCCCAGGGCTTCGACCAAAATGGCCATCTCGGCGAGCGATTGCGAAAAAAGGGACGAGGCAAGGTTGTGCATGAGGGCACCATTTGGCGCCTTGTGGTCGCGCTCCAGCAGTCCGATCGGAGCGCCAACCGCCAGCGTGTAGAAATTCTTGAAAGCGGCGCAGATCTCGACACCGACGAGATCGGACGACGGTCGCATGTGATAGAAGGGAGCTCGCAGAATGTGGGACGCCGCAGCAATCTGGTCCGGGTCGTGCCCGGCCACAATCACTGAGGTATCACGCTGTGCCGCCAGCTCGCCGGCAATGCAGGGTCCGCCGACAGCCATCACTGGGATCGTCAAGGCGGTGCGCCGTTCAATCTCGCGAGCGAGCAGATGTGGCAGGATTTCAATGCCTGCGTCGCTCGCGGCGAGGCCTTTTGTGATCATCAGTATCGGCACTGGCGACTCGATGCTCTCAGCAATGCGGTCGATCGCCCAGGGAACGCCGGCCGACGAGACGCCGAGTACAAGCAGATCGGGTCCCTCCTTCATCGCTGCCCCGAAGTCAGTCCAGGAACAGGCGGTTACTGCGCCAGGTAGAGTGATGTTGAGGCGCGGATGATGACCTGTGCCCGCCACGGAGCCAATGATTTCCTCATCGAGATGGGTGCCAACGAGAGTGATGCGGTTACCCGCGTGAGCGGCCGGAAGGGTCATGGCAGAGCCCATGACGCCGGCGCCGAGGATAACGATCCGCGCCATTCAATTGCTCTCCTTGTCCAGTCTTTTGCCGCTGCCTTGATCGAACAGGTGGATTCGCTCAGGCGTTGGCTCCAGATGGATCACGGCTCCGGGAGAGAGTTCCATGCGATCATGCAGCACCGAGCAGATCGTGCTGTCGCCCATGCTTGCAAAGATATGAATCTCGGGGCCGGTCGGCTCCACAACGTTGACCGTCGTCGGGATGCCGCTCCCGTTGGCCACCGGTCGAAGATGTTCGGGGCGAATACCATAGATCACCTTCTGCCCGGGCCGGACCGCAGCCTTCGGCGGCAGCGGGAGAGATAGCTTGTCTGTCCGCACCACCCAGGCATCGCGCTCGGGCGCCACCTCGCCATGGAACAAATTCATTGCAGGCGAGCCGATGAACGAGGCGACAAAGAGATTTGCGGGGTGATCGTAGACATCGAGCGGCCGCCCGATCTGCTCGACGTGGCCGTCGCGCATGATGACGATGATATCGGCCATGGTCATAGCCTCGATCTGGTCGTGCGTGACGTAGACGGTGGTGGTCTTCAACCGCTGATGGAGTTCCTTGATTTCCGTCCGCATCTGCACGCGCAGTTTGGCGTCGAGGTTGGACAGCGGCTCGTCAAACAGGAATACGGTTGGATCGCGTACGATGGCTCGGCCCATGGCAACGCGCTGCCGCTGGCCGCCCGAAAGCTGGCGGGGATACCGTTCGAGGTAGGGAGTGAGGTTGAGGATCGAAGCCGCCCATCCCACCTTCTGATTGATTTCTTCCTTGGGGCGTTTCTTCAACTGCATGGAAAAGGCCATATTGTCGAAGACCGTCATGTGGGCGTAAAGCGCGTAATTCTGGAAGACCATCGCGATGTTGCGATCCTTGGGATGAAGAGTATTGACGACCTTGTCACCGATGGCGATCGCACCGGACGTGATTGGCTCAAGACCGGCTATCATGCGTAGCAGAGTGGACTTACCGCACCCGGACGGCCCCAACAGCACGACGAACTGGCCATCTTCGATCGAAAGATCGAGCCCAGGGATCACCTCGACGGTGCCATACTCCTTCCTTATGTTGCTGATGGTGACAGAGGCCATAAATTGCGATCCCTTCGATTGCGCTTACCCTGTTGGCTTCGCCTTGCGACATGCCGGCGGCGATCCAATACGGTTCACCATTCGCTCTCCAGGAACTCTTCAAGGAGCCCCGCATCGGCGGCCAGATTAACAAAGGACCAGCGGCCACGGATTTCTCGCGAATAGCGAATGGCGTCGTGCCAAAGCTGTCGCGGTAGACCTAATTCTGCTCCGGTGAGCGGCCCTCCCGCAGCCTTGAGCGCCGCCTCCATGCGGGCAACCGGCGTTGCCATCGGACGAAGCTCCCGGCGCAGAGCCGGCCAGATTTCCCAAAGTTTGCGATTGAAGGCTTCCGTCTGGCTGTGATCGAGTGCTGTCTTCTTCATCTCCGCAATGCAAAGTGGCCCAAGTTGCGCCCCATAGCGGGCCAGCATCGCGGTCTCATCGACAAGGGTCGGCCTTGCCTGCGGCGGCTCTTCCGTGTCCATCAGCCTGGCTTGCAGACGCGCCATGACCAGCGAGGCAACCCCAACCTGCTGACCGTGAGTGGTACCGGGATGATGCTCTCGCGCGAACATGTCGATCCAGTGGGAGATTTGGTGCTCTCCCATGGAGCCGGGATGGGAAACGCCGGCGAAGCAGACGCCCATCGAGCATAGCGTCAAGACTCGCTGGAGGTGCCCGACTGCGGTGATGTCATGCCTGGCAAGGCCAGACGCATGGGCCAGCATGGGTTCCTCATCGCCCGCCTGCAGCAAGTAGGGCACGTCGGAATAGTAAGTGCCGAACAGCCGATGCGAGGCCCACCAATCGATCTGCGCGGTGGAACGGCAAAGGCTGTCGCCAAGTCCGGCGGCGCTGAGCCAGGTCGGCGCTGCGGCCGAAATACCAAGGTCCAGGAAGATGCCGCGCGGAGCGTGCGAGGGCAGCGAGATTTTGAGCCCTGACGCCAAGGTCACGGACGCTGTCGAGGCGCCATAGCCATTCATCGACGCTGCCGTGCCGAAGACGGCATAAGGCCGGTCGTCAAGGAAGGTTGCTTGCTTGCAGCTATCGTTGAGGACGCCCGATCCCACGGCCACGACCCCGTCGGCGTGCCGCGTTCTTTCCCTGATCATCTGGATCGTCGCCTCGTCGCAGGCAAGATCGGGAGGCAGCACGATTTCGTCGACATCGGCGATGGCACGCAGGGCCTTGGCAACGCGCCGACCCATCACTTCGAGGGTGTTGACGTCCGACACGACAGCGATGCGGCTGCCCAGCGTCAGAGGCGCAACGAGATCCGCCTCGCGGCCCTCGGTTGTTTCCAGCAATTCGATCGTTTGGAACGGCAGGTCGGCGGCCGCGCCTGTGTTGGGATCCTTCCACTGGCCTGCGACAACATCCTCGATCAAGGCGTTCCAGTTGATCGTTTCAGCCATGGTCAGCCTCCATGAAGGCCGCGAGCCGCCGGTTCCAAGCGGAAAGCGTTGGCCAAAGATCGGCGTGAATCGCAAGAAGTTCGGCATAGCGGCAGGCACGACCCACATCGGGTTCGAAGGACTTAGCTGGTTCGCTGGCCATCGTGAGCGACGCTTCTGCGATCGTGGAAAACCAGCCGACCCCCTTTGCCGCTGCCATTGCCGCGCCGAGCGAGGAGGCTTCCACGGTCGTAGAACGTTTTATGGGACGGTTGAGTGCATCCGCCAGAATCTGCATCCACAGGTCGGACTTCGCTCCTCCGCCGATCGCGATGAAGCGGTCGATATTCTGAGCAGCGGCGGCAGCGGCCCGCTGACTTGTCGCGGCTTGGTGCAGCGCTATTCCTTCCAGCACGGCGCGATAGAGGTCGCCGCGGCGGCTCGAGCCCGAAAGTCCGGCAATTACGCCGCGGGCGGCGCTGTCCCAGTGCGGATCCATGACGCCCTGCCAATAGGGCAGGAGCATTATGCCGCCTGCGCCGATCGGGCTAACGGCGGCTTCGGCCTCAAGCGTCTCCAGGGGGCCGCTGGACCCACACAGCTCGGCGCCGAGCATTTCACGCGTCATCCAGTCGACGAGAAAAGTGCCGGCGCGAAGGCACGTTTCGTAGATATATCCGTCTTCGGCGACCGCCGTCTCGGTGCGGAAGGCCGGGTCATGGACGTAGTCGATGCCGAAGCTGCCGGAGACGACCGCGGTGCCGAGGTTTATGTAGGCGCATCCCGCTTGTAACACACCAGCGCCCGTGCCGGCGCATTGACCGTCGCCGCCGCCGGCGACGATCGGCGTGCCCTCCCGCAAGCCCGTCAGCATGGCGGCTTGCGGGGTCAATTGGCCCAAGATGGTGCCAGGCCGCGCCAGATCCAGCATCAGTCGCCGCGCGACCCCGGCCGCGTCCAATAGTTCGTTCGACCAGTCCATGGTTCGCATGTCGAGCACGCCCATCGGGTCTGCGGAGGCGGTCGACGTTATCCATCGGCCGCTCAAGCGAAAGACCAGGTAGCCGTGCACCTCGGCCATGCGCTGCACCTGGGCAAAGATTTGTGGCTGCTCCTCGCGAAACCAGATCATGCGATAGAGGCATGGGATCACGTCCAGCGGCTTGCCGGATATCGCATGGATGCGTGCCGCGCCGAAGAACTCGCCGAAACTGCGTGCCTTGTGGCGGGCACGCTCATCGAGCCAGAGCGTTGCGGGCCCCATCGCTTCCCCCTGCTCATCGAAAAGGCCGAAGCTTTCGCGCTGGTTGGAAATGGCTAGGCCGGCAATGCGTGCCGGCGAAACTGTTGCCGTCACGGTGCGGAGCGCTGTAACCGTCGAGGCCCACCAATCGGCCGGATCCTGCTCGAAATACCCGGGACGAGGGTTGGACATTGCTATCGACGCACGGCCCTCCGCCACGGCGCGACCGTTGCGGTCCCAGGCAATCGCCTTGGTCGCCGAGGTCGAGGAATCAATGCCGATGACGAGATCCGGAACCATTGCCGCCATTTTGCCAAAGGGGCGAGGGCGGTCGAAACCGCCCGTCGCCGAAATCACTGGAGTATCCCGCTAAAGGCCGGCATCCTTGACCTTGCCGTCGACAATACCGGCAATGGCATCCAGGCATGCCTTGGCGTCGCCGCCATAGTCCTGGCCCGTTAGCAGCTTGCCGAGCTCAACCGGGATGTCATTGTTCGACAAATCTGCCCAAATCGGCATGTCCGGCTCCGATCCCATTTGGTTGTCGATGGTGTATTTGATCGCGTCGAAATGGCGTGTGGTGCCCGGTCCAACAACGGCTTTCGCCTTGACCCGAGGGTCGGTGAAGGAGGAATTGCGCATCGGCGAGGCGCCGCCGCCCAGCGTCGACACCCGTGCCATCACGTCCTTCGAGCAGACCCACTGCATGAACAGCCATGCTGCTTCCTTGTTCTTGGAATATTGCGACAGCGAGATCGTGGAACCGCCCTGGTGGCCGACGGCCGGGATCTCATTGAAGCCGCAATCGGCGACGGCGCGACGGCCGGGGACCTCCTTGGGCGCCGGCAGAGCCTCGAACAGTCCTTTGACCTTGGAATCGTTGGCATCGAAGCCGGGGAAATCCTCGCCCCAGGTGATTGCCATGGCGGCCTGTCCCTGTGTCAGGGCCTGCCCCTGACCATCCCAGGTCCATGTCGTGGCGGAGGGCGGCGAGTTCTTGACCAGCTCCTGGTAGAATTTTAGCCCGGCCACCCCGCGCTCGTCGTTGCCGACAAACTTCTTGTCCTTGCTGAAGATCGAGCCGCCATGCCCCCACAGTGCGAAGGTCCAGTCGCATTCGAGCGAATAATGGCCGGACTTGGCCTGGCAGGCGGTGCCAAAGATGCCATTGCCCTTTTCTGCCTCTGTGAGCGCCTGCACAGCCTTGAGATAGGCGTCGAGGTCTGTCGGCAACGCGATATTGTGTTTGTCGAAAAGGTCTTTCCGATACATCAGGATGAAGATCGGGATATCGAAGGGAATTCCGCATTGTTTGCCATTATACATAGCGATGCCATCGACAAGCGGCTTAGAGAAATCGTCCCAGTCGAAGTTTGGCATCGCCAGTTCTTTGTTCTGGCCGTAGTATTCGCGCGGATCGATGACATCCTGAGCAAACGTCGCCATCCAAGACTGGTCGAGATAGTAGACGTCATAGGTGCCCAGCTGGCCCTGTACGTCCTGCGTAGCCTTGGCGAGAACCTGTTCCAGCGGGACGATCTCGACCTCGACCTCAATGCCGGTCGCCTTGGTGAACTCACCCGCGACGAGCTGGTTGGCGACGATCGTTGGCGGCGTCGCTTCCGAAGTGTAACGGATTTTCGTGCCGGCATAGGGTTTGCCGACATCGGCCAGCCACTTCAGCATATCCGTGTCCTGGGCGCGGGCTTCTTCGACCCCCAGGCCCAGCCCGGCGCGATTGGAGCGGCCGCCGCCCAGCATGGCCGAGCCAAAGGCAGAAAAGCCAACGCCAGCCAGCGCCATCTTCCTCATGAAGTCGCGTTTGGTCATTCGGTTCGCCGTAAAGTCATTGCAGGTATCGGCGACGAATGTCTTCTTGTCGTGATCTCTGAAGCTCATGATCGTTCCTCCTTTGCGATTTGTTTAATTCTTCTCGTTCGGGCCTCACTCCTTCAGCGATCCGAGGGTGAGGCCCCGGACCAGATGCCGTTGAACCAGTAGGATAAAGATGAAGCTGGGTATGATCGCGGACGTGCCAAGTGCTGTGATGTAGCCCCACTCGGTCGCGGTCGAGGTGACAAAAGTCGAGATCTTCACCGGCACAGTGCGGATCGACGTTGTCAGGAAGAGAGAGAGCAGGAACTCGGTCCATGAAAAGATGAAACACAGCACAGCTGTCGCGGCGATGCCACCTTTGACCATGGGAACGACCACACGTCGAAACGTCTGCCAGCGCGTAGCGCCGTCAATCAGTGCCGCCTCGTCGACCTCGCGCGGGACATCGTCGAAGAACGACTTCAAAAGCAAGACGGCCAGCGGCAGGTTGATCAAACTGTGAACGAGGATCAGCCCCGTATAGGTGTCGCGCAATCCGAGATCCCGGAACATGAAAACGACCGGTATGACGATCGCGATTGGCGGCATGAAGCGCTGCGAGAGGATCCAAAAAAGGAAAGACTGCTGGCCACTGAACTGCATTCGTGACAGACAATATGCGGCCAGTGTCGCCAGCAACAGCGTCAGTGCCGTCGAGCCGACAGCTATGATCGCGCTGTCGAGAAGCGACTGGCGGGAATCGTAGGAACTGGCGCCCCCCTTGATCACCCCCGCCGCCTCGCCGCCCTGTTCCATGCCTATGTCGACGCGCGAGACGCCAAGCAGCGTCACGCGGTAATTGTCCGGCGTCGGCGTGAAACCGGTGTAGACCGGTCCGCTGCGGTCGAAGATCGCGGAATAGGGTTTGACGGAGGACAGAGCCCACCAGGCGATCGGGAACATGAAGATCGCCACCACCAACACGGCGAGCACGTCGCGGGTGATCATCTGGACGCGGGACGGCTCCATCAGAACCTCACCTTGAAAAGCCTGACAAAGACGTTGGACACGGCGATCAGCACAACCAGCACAATCAGCGACAGGGTCGCGGCGTAGGGGAAGTCTCCGGTGAAGTAGATGCGGCCGGCATAGAATGAAAGCGTTTCGCTAGCCGTGCCTGGCCCGCCGGCAGTGATGATGTAGACGTAGTCATAGATGCGGAAGAGATCGACGCCGCGGATCAGTACGGCGACCGCTATCACCTTGCGCAGCATCGGCAGTGTAAGCCGCAAGAATGTCTGGATGCCGTTGGCCCCGTCGATCGCTGCGGCTTCGAAAGGTTCTTTCGGCAGCGCGCGCAGGCCCGCCAGGATGATGAGCACCATGAAGGGCGTCCATTGCCATATGTCTGCCAGCAGGATCGCCAGCAATGCGGTAACCGGCTGCGTCAGGATCGGCTGCGCCGGCGAGATCAGGTCGAGGGCGTAGAGGTAGAACGACAGGACACCGAAAGAGCCGTCCTGCATCAGCAAGAACATCATTCCTGTCACGGCAGGCGGCACGACCAGCGGCAGCGTCATCAGCGCCCGAAGTATCCCATAGCCCTTGCGATCGGTATCAAGCAGAAGCGCAATGAGGATGCCGAGTGCAAGCTGAACGGCCAGTGCGACGAAGGTGTAAATCAGCGTCGTTTCCAAAGAGTGCCACATACGCGTATCCGAAAATGCGCGCGCCCATTGGTGCACTCCCGCGAAATCAAGCTGCCGGGAAACGACATTGCGTTTGTGAAACGACAGCCAGACCGAATAGGCGAGAGGATAGATGCCGAAAACCAGAAGCATCACCGTGATTGGCGCGAGCCAGGGAAAAGGATGCTCGGCCGTCATGAACCGGGGCAGGGCCCAGCTGGACCTCTCCTGCGTGAAGGTTGCCGTGCTCACGGGCAAATCTCCGCTTGGTGAGAGAGCATTGGCCTTTCTCCCTATCGGCCAGATCGTGCAAACTTGAACTTTTGTAAGTTTGTTGTGCCTTTTGTTAAGGCAGCGTGTGGGACGCGTGTTGACTTGTCAAGTCAGATCCATGTCGGCGGGCGCTGCCCTCGCACGCCCTCCATCACAGCCGGACAGGGATTGTTATCTGGAACGCGACGGAAGCAGGAGACCGTCTGCATCGGGGTCATCGCTGCGTTGAGCCAGTTGCAACTGCGATCACCGACATGGTGGTGATCGCAATGGAGACGGGGAACTACCAATAGTCGACCAGTTCACCAGGCGTGGACACATCAATGAGAGTGGAGGCGGGCCAAATCTGTTAGCCCGGCGCTCGCCTTAATCCGGCAGTCTGATCTGCAGCTTCACGTCCGCCGGCCTGCCTTCGACCGCGCGGTCGAAAGCCGCGATGGAGTCTTCGAAGGGAAAGGTTGCCGAAATCAGCGGCTGGAGGTCGACCCTACCCGATGCCATCAGCGCGATCGCCCTGTCATATTGGTGGGCATAGCGGAAGACCGTCTCGATGCGGATTTCCTTGGTCGAGGCCGTAGCGATGTCGAACGCCACCGGCGCCACCGGTAGGCCGACCACCACCACGGCGCCGCCGGGTCGCGGCAGATCGAGCAACGTCTCCCATGCTTTGGGCGACCCGGAGCATTCGAAGACGACGTCGGCGCCCCAGCCGGCGGTCAGGCGTTTCACCTCCGCCCCTAGGTTCTTGTCGCGGATGTTGACCGGGACCACACCCTTGAAGCTTTTGGCAATGTCGAGCTTGGGTTGAGCGAGGTCTGCGACGATGGCGCGGGCACAGCCGCCGGCAAGGGCGGCAATCGCCACCATCGTGCCGATCGGCCCTGCCCCAAGCACCACCGCTGTGTCACCCGGCGCGATCTTGGCCTTGGCCGCAGCCTGCATGCCGACGGCGAAGGGCTCGACCATGGCGCCCTCGGCGAAGCTGACATTGTCGGGCAATTTGAAGGTGTAGTTGCCGGGGTGAACGACATGGGCTGTCAATACGCCATGAATCGGCGGCGTCGCCCAGAACCTGACCGCCGGGTCGATGTTGTAGAGGCCGAGCCGGCTCGCCCGCGAATTGGGATCCGGGATGCCTGGTTCCATGCAGACGCGGTCGCCGATCTTCAGATGCTCGACGCCTTCGCCTGTTTCCACGATGGTGCCAGCAGCTTCGTGGCCCAAGACGATCGGCGCTTGGACCACGAACGGGCCGATGCGCCCATGGGTGTAGTAATGCACGTCGGACCCACAGACACCTACCGTATCGATCTTGATACGAACCTCGCCCGGACCCACTGTCTGGGGCAGATCGATATCACGCAGCTGGAGTTGGTGCTGACGTTCAAGGACAAGGGCGCGAACTTTCGTCATCGACGTAATCTCCTCTAGCCAATTGCCCCTCTCGCCTAGGACCGGCTGCCGCCCTGGTCGAACAGCCAAGCCATGGCTGGTTGGATATGGACCGCCGTTGGCAATCTATCGGACTCTGCTGGTCAGCGTCGATATGGACAAGCGACGAAGGCTTCCACGGTTCTGCGATCGTGTATGCCCGGCTGGTCTACCACTCCTTCCAGGCGCTCCCCAATTTTCCGGCGGAACTGAACGCAAGAAACGTTGTTGGTTAGCAGCGGGTTGCGGTTGCGCTAAAAGTGAGGAATCTTGGAACACTCCTTCGAGTTTCGAACGACCCTGATAGCCGCCCCCTCGTCAGCTATGTTGGGGTTGAGCCACCAAGCAATGCGCATTGCGGCCTGATCTCCATGCCAGGTTTCATGCGATGAAAGTCTTGGTAGCGGGCGCAACTGGTCTCATTGGTGCTGCGGTATGCGCGCGGCTTAGCCAAGAAGGACACGAGGTCTATCGTGTTGTTCGGCCCAACGGATCGCGCTGTTTTTCAGGGAGCCGCGAGATTGTGTTGGACGTCGCGAAGGCCTTGGATCCCGCAGACTGGCATCGCCATTTGTCAGGTGTCGATGCCGTCGTCAACTGCGTCGGCGTCCTGCAAAAAGGGCTGCATGATAGCCCACGCGCGGTTCACCAGAGCGCGGCAGCGGCGTTGTTCAAGGCATGTGCGCAAACAGGGGTCACGAAGGTCATCCATTTCTCCGCAATTGGGGTGGACCGCCTACAGCTCTCCCCGTTTTCGTCCAGCAAGCTAGCGGGGGATGAAGCGCTAACGGCCCTTGATCTTGACTGGGTCATACTGCGGCCCGCTGTCGTACTCGGACGACCCGCCTATGGAGCGAGCGCACTGTTTCGCGGGCTGGCCGCTTTACCACTTCTCCCGGTGATGCCGAATACCGGGCGCCTCCAGGTCGTCCAACTCGAAGACGTCGTGTCCACGGTCGAATTTTTTCTGCGCCCCGACAGTCCTTCCCGTGTGGCGGTGGAACTGGCCGGGCCCGAGGCACTCTTGATGAGCGAGGTCATCGACCATTATCGTCGCTGGTTCGGCTGGAGAAAAGCTCGAGAATTTGTCATTCCGGGCGGGGCTTCCAGGGTGCTCTACCGCTTGGGCGATCTGGCAGGCGCGCTCGGATGGCGGCCACCGATGCGGACCAACGCCGCGAAGGAGATCACGCGAGGTGCGACGGGCGACCCTCAGCCGTGGATGAGGATGACCGGGCTCCAGCCGTCGAGCCTGTCGAGCACACTTGCGACCGACCCCGCGACGGTACAGGAACGATGGTTTGCTCGCCTCTATTTCGTCAAGCCAGCGATTTTCGTCGTGCTTCCTTTTTTCTGGATTATGACTGGCATCATCTCGCTTACCACCGGGTGGCGTAGCGGTGTCGAACTTCTGAGCAATACGGCAGTCAGCGCACTGGCCGAGCCGACAGTGGTGGCCGGCGCGCTTGCCGACATTGCGGTGGGCACGCTGATTGCCTGGCGACCAACTGCCCGGCTGGGACTTTGGGCAGCGATCGGGATCTCGTTGTTCTATGGGGTTTCGGGCACGATCTTGCGTCCGGGACTTTGGAACGAGCCGCTCGGTCCGCTGATGAAGATCCTGCCAATCCTCGTCGTGCACTTCGTCGCGCTAGCGATCCTGGCGGAGCGCTGATGGTCTATTTCCTGCTGAAGTTCCTCCACATCATCGGGGCCGCCATCCTACTCGGCACGGGCGCTGGTATCGCATTCTTCATGCTGCTCGCGCACCGGACAGGCAATGCTGCGACGATTGCCGCAGTAGCCCGGATCGTCGTCATTGCGGATTTCGTGTTCACGGCCACGGCCGTTGTTGCGCAGCCTGTGACGGGGGTCGCGCTCGCCTGGCAAGCCGGCTATTCGCTTTGGGAGGGCTGGATTGCCCTGTCCATTCTGCTCTACATCGTCACCGGTCTGTTCTGGCTTCCAGTCGTCTGGATGCAAATAACAATGCGCAATCTGGCGGCAGAGGCAGCAGCATCCGGCGAGCCTCCCCCTGAGCGCTACAGTCGACTGTTCCGGCTGTGGTTTATCTTCGGCTTCCCAGCATTCGCAGCCGTGACCGCGATATTCTGGCTGATGATTACGCGACCGGTCATCGAATGGATCTGACTTATCATTTGGGCGCGAACGCGGCCTGGTGGTCCTCCTGGCCGGCGCTCTCGGCGTGCTGCTCTACCTTCAGATAGCACCGGCAATCCCTCTGTAGTCACATGCACGTCATCTCCAGTTTCCCCATTGGCTTCGGGGGTGGGCATCTTTTTTGGAGGCCAGAAACATTGCCGGGTCGGGGGTCTTGGACTTTAGTGCAGATCAGGGTGAATCGGGAGCATTCATCGGAACCAAACTCTTATCTGCGGATTGTTCCGCTCAGCATGGAGATGACCCCTCAACTCCGAGCGCCAAGGGCCCGCTGCACTCCCCGGGGCAGCGGGCTTTCTTGTTTGTGGAACCCGAGCCGCCCCTCCTCTGGATAGAGTAGTAAAGAAGGCGCATGTGGAACCGAAGACATTATGCGAAGTGTAGCTCCCGCCCGGGATTTGGGTGACGCTGCCAATCAGCTCGATGTGCTGCCGCTTCTGCACCTTCGTTGTTTGATCGCCAATCGAATGCGGCTGTCCATAAGAAGCGATGGAAACGCTCACGCGGTCCTCAGTTACCCGCCGCCGGACGGTTTGCGGTTATCGCGATCTCATCGCCGATATTGATGCCCTTGGCCATGACCCAATGACCCGGGCCGTCCAAAGGCTTCGTCAAGTGATGCCTAGTCTTGCGTCGGCCTAATTCGGCGGCGAACTCTCCGGAGCGTGCGCCATCGGAGTTCCCAGTCGACCTGCCGCTGGATGATCCGCGATAGCTTGATGGCCCGCTCTTCGTCATCAACCAAACTGAAGTTTGGCGCCACCGCCGATGCGCGAACAATTAGAATTTTATGGCGATGCCGACGCGGAAATCATGTGTCTGAAGGGTATGGTCGAGGGTACATCCACCGCAATATTCGAGCGACTTCTTACCGAAGAAGGAGAAATCGTACTCGCCGCGAAGGAATACCTTATGGGTCAGCGCCACATCGATGCCGGCGCCTACGAGACCACCCACCACAGTTGCATCGCGCTCCGCGTCCCCACCCGGAAAGAACGTTTTCAGCTTTGCAGCAGTGACGCCGGCCGTGACAAACGGCATATAAGCTCCCATGTCCATCCCGACGCGTCCCTTCAACGAGCCGAACAAGCCAGTTGAAGCGTCTAGTATGCCGGGGCCGGGAATGTCGTCAAACGTGTTCTTCTTGAAGCGGTAGCCAAGCTCGCCTTCAAGGCCGTAGACAACCTTGCCCGACTGGAAATTATAGCCAGCAAATCCACCAATGGTTGCCGAACCGACGCTGTGCGTAGCGCTGGCACCGATAGTCGGTTCACTGATCTTGTAATGTTCCAGCGTCCCCGCGCCAAACACGCCCGCGTATGGCCCTTGCCAAGTCCACTCCGTGGTATCGACGGGAGCCGTCATGAGATCGGCCGATAAGGCCGATGCGCTGAACGAAAGCGAAATCAAGGAAGCGAGCAACAGAGCTTTCATAGTAATCCCCTAGCCGAAGCGTCTATTATCGAATCAACGGCAAAATTTGTATGTAGCTGAAAAGCCACACCCGCGAGCCTCAGTCCTTAGGCGGGGATGGACATCATTGGCACCCAGCGCCGCGAGCAGGGCAAGTCAGCCACGCTGCTCACAGGGGACAAGGCAAGGAAGTTAATGAGGCCACCAGCGAGCGAGACCGACGAAGCAAGTCGAGAGCCTCTACCGCACGATCCTCGAGGCCATAGTGCATTTTGAATGCGGTTTGAAAGAGTAGGCATACACTGCCCGCCCCCCATTTCATCCCGCTTCTCGACGACCTCAATGATTGCCTTCGCCAGCGCCTCGGCCTCGTGGATCGGTTGCGGTCCGTAGAGGGCGTTGACTATCTCGCGGCTCGGCAGCACGCCGGCCGGACACGTCTCAAAGCCCGCTGGCTCCCGCCGGCGGGCTTTTTCGTTTGATGTTCCACGGCGGCACAGTCTCCACCGCAAGATTGCTTCCTGGCCTCAGCCTGGATCGCCAGCGCCCCCCGGGCTTGTGCTTTACATCCTAGAGCGCCCGCCGCTGCCGTGAATGGGGCGGCGTGGTGTGGGGCCAGGCGGCCCATGCTGAGAAGGGATCACATCATTAACTCTGGCCAAGTGCGTACCATGACCCATAACGCGAATACGATCATGATCCCAATGGCAAGGTATTCCAGGACCAGGCGAGAGGGCATGCACGACCGCTTTCCAGAACACGACAGTTCAGGACATAGCTTCGACCTCTATGTGGTCAATCCCTCGCAACCAACGCCGCCGCCACTCGTTGACCTATGCTGGTTGATCCCAGCACACTCCAAAACTTCCCCGCTGCCGAAAGGTGGCGGGCTTTTTCGCATTGAAATTGACCCGTCTGGCACGGCATGTTGAGCATGCGGCGGGCGATTCCTCAGGCCGGCTTTTTCGTTGGTGTTTCATAGCGGCACAGTGCCCTCGGCACCGAAATTGCATCCTCCTATCAGCCTGGGTCACCCGCCCCGGGCCGGCCCGTGGTTCATCCCTAGGGACGCCCGCCGCTGCCGTGAATGGGGCGGCGGGAGCGGGACGTTGCCACACCGGTTAGTTTTTGGCAGCTTGCTTGAGCGGCCTCTCAGCGGCCGGCACCGATCCAAATCATTTTAAGTACCGCTTAAGGCTTCGGAAGTCTTCTTCAGCTAACCTCGGCTCTCGCTCACCAGAGAAACTGTTGTGCCGACGTCCTGAGCAGCGAGGGCACTTATGACCGCGACCTGCGCCAGCTCTGCCTGTTGATCGCGCGACGCTGAGGCCCAACTTGGCCCCGGCGCAGACCCGAGCGCCGGGGCTTTGTTAAGCTTTGTTAATTCCTATATCCGAGTGATCCTATGCAATCCTAGCCGTATCCGCTGGCCTTCCGCATAGGACAGCGCGAATGATTCCAGTTCAAATGATCGGGTAAGTTCTTGGTCGTTCTCGATGACGCGGACGAACCATTCGCCGCTGGCTTCCGCCACTTCGACGCGCGCCGCCACCTTGCGGAACGGAACCACGTTATCCATCGCATGCCTCCCTAGAAAGCAACGGGAAACGTCGATTTTTATGTGGCTGCCCAATCTTAGATCAAGTGGGATTCGTCCGTTGCGGACTTATCGCTGGGTGTCGTCCGGCGCTCCGGTGATCTGGCTAACCGCTGCTTGCGTAATGAAGCCTCGCCATTGGCCGTCATGTTCCCGTATATGCCAGATAAGGACAGCCAACGCCCTTCCATCTTCGACCTCGACGCCACTGCGCTAGGCTTTTATGAAGTCTGTTTGCGAAAACAATGTCTCGCTGAGGCGAACCTGCCGAGCGGTTCATCAGGAGCTTGCGGATCACAAGCTTAGGGAGCGACTGCAAACTCAGTTAATGTCCTTCAGGCGGGACTGTCTGGCGAAACGTTTCGCCTCGATCTCAAACTTGATGCTCGCCCGAAACACCAAATTCCCGCCCTCATCTCGCACGATAATGGCCTAGTTGGCGGCAATCGCCGTCAGGCAATCTCTCTCCCATTATCTCTGCTAGAGCTTTGATGGCCTCGTGTTCAATGGCGAGACCTTCACAATCGATCCCATCATCATCCGGGAAGATAGTGTCGTTGTCGTCCAGATCGAAATAGTAGAGTGCCATAGCCTCGAACATGGCGGCTTGGCGTTTGTTCCTCGCCCTTACGCAATTCCGGCCTTCGCGGCTGCGGACAGTGACACCCGACATGTAGAGAGGGAGGCTGAAAGAGATCGTCGACGCTCAGTAGGCGGGGGGCTTCGGGGACTTAAATGATTGCCGGTCCCCAGTTGTCGATTTCCCGTGAACAGGCGTGACCGACGAAGCCGAACTGGTCTCGCTGTCCAAGCAGCCGCTCGGCCGGTAGGGAAGATAGATGGCCGTTGCCAAGAAGGATCATGGCCTAAGGACGGCAAGGATCGCGGGGTGAAGAGGTGGACAGTCTCTATCGACGCGATCCTGCATCACGACCCTGGCCTGTCTCGATAGGCCCGTAAGCTTATGAGCATAGCGGCCCGACAGTGGGCGGGGCTGGGGTTTGCCGGAGCCGCCTGTGCAGTCAGGGTGGGCTTGACCGCGCTGTCCGGAATAGGACGGCGCGGTCAAGGAGTCGGCAACTCTTCGTGCCGAGGAGTTCCTCCATTCGGCGGTTATGCTATCCGGAAGACTTACTTGCGTTCCCGCCGCGGCAGGCAACATCCTTTCAGCAATTCCATTGGCCGCAGCAGCGCTTGCCTGAGCGCGCGCTGTGGTCAGGAATGGGAATAGGAACCCGCTCCGTGTAGAGTTGTGGAGCGGGTTCCTGCTGCCTCCACGGTGTCTTATCAAAGCCGCGCTGAGGGCGGCGGCAATGCCTTGGTCGAGCAACAGTAGTGTCTACTGGCCCGCTGATCTGGATAAGCTCCAGCGGGTGTTCGATCGGCTGTGTAGCGAGCGCCGCCTAGCCAAAAAAGACAGGGAACAGCGGGAATCGCTGGCTAGGGAAATGTTCCAGGTTTTCGATGCCGGGACCACGAACGAAGCCGACCTATTGCGGGCCATTTCCAGGCGGGTGAGACGTCCCGCTTGATGGCGGCTTTCTATGTGGCCTTTCCATCAGTGGCGTCTTCCGCGTCGGCGTCTATAGGGCGTCACCAGTCTAACGGTATCGGCATCGATGGTGAAAGGAATGCCTAGGTGCACCGCCAAGCTCAAGGAGTTCGGCGAGATTTTTCTCGGCGCCATTGCCGCGCATCAAGCCGGGGCGTCGGTCCGAGGTCTCAATATCGGCGAACTCTGTCGCCGTAGGTGCAAGCGGAGCACAAGGCAGAACCCCTATGTCAGCCTGATCACTTTACCCGTTGCGTCCAGGTGGCATCTGATCCGCGCCTGCCGGATCTCGGCGCCACCTTGCCTTTTATAATGTATGCGAACTGCTATCGGGGCCGAGACCGCGCCTCGGCTCAGACGGCGTACGGAACCTGCGCTCGTCGCATATATACTCACGACGCCAAACGGGGAGGCGGCCGACGCAATCGCCTCACGGCAGGCGCGAACAGTTGCACCCGGCGTGCCCGGTATTGCTTCGATTGCCGTCACGGCCGATGAGCGACCACCCTCGCCGTAAGGCCGCAGGATGCGTGGCAGGGAGATGTGTGGCACGCCTGCGACCGGGGCGGTCGTGGCGGCGGGATGACCAAGGGTATTGCCTGGCGGAGCGCCTGCTGGGGTACTTTCGGACGAGGCGCCTTGCCCACTGAGTTGGCCGCTGGCTCCAACGCTTGCGCCTACTGAGCCGTCGCCTGTTCCGACCGAAACTCCGGCGTCGGCCCCTACGCTGCCGACGCTCGCGCCAATACCGATTGACGCCCCGTTCTGGCCGACGCCCACACTGGTACCAACCCCCACATTGCCGGCCTTGGCCCCAACTCCTGCCTCAATAGCCATGGCAGGTTGAGTCGCGATTACAATCGAGAAAACGGCCGCGACGTATCTGCTCATCGCAATCCTCCATCCCCGGCTGTCATTGACTGAACCCCTCAGCCGGGGGTCGCGTGGGAAGCAGCGCGTCTGGCAGCGTGATCGCCGTCAGGCGAACGACCCGCGACTTGGGCACTTCCGCGTTGCCGACCTGCTGCTGCCCCCGGTTAAGCGATCTGCGCCGGGGCGCATGTGCGCCTGCGCGATCGGTGGGGGGTGCCTTTGCCGCGTTTTCGATATGCGAGGTGCAGCGCTCAACCCAGCGCTTGAGGGCGTTGAGGTCCTTGCGGGCCGAAGCGAGGTCGCGTGTCAGGTCAATGGTTTTTTTGCGCTCCTGCTCCGCCGCCTCGTTGAACGCCGTCGATATCCGGGCCAATTCCTCCTTTGCGGCGTCGCGTTCCCGCCGAGCAGTTGCAAGATCACTCGCCAGCGCGTTTGCTCTTTCGCGTTCCTGTGCGAGCGCCTCGCCAGCCTGCCTTGCAGCAACTTCAGCAAGCTGGCCGCCCTGAATGGCGCCGGCCCGCGTTGTTGCTGCCAGCTTCGCGCTCGCCTCCAGCGCTTCGATGGACTGACGAGCCCCGGCGATATCACGCTCCAGGAGCCCGATTTTCCGCCGCTCCCCTTCAATCGTCTGCCTGGCCTCGGCCAGAGACCTTTCCGCGGTATCGCGTGCCGCAACTGCCTCGGCATTCAGGCGCGCCTGCGCCGGGTCGCGCGCAAGCCCCTCGGCTTTTTGCCGCTGCCCTTCAAGGGCAGGTTGCGGCTGCTTCATCGGGTCGGCGACCGCGCGCGACGGCGCACTTGCGTTTTCTGTAGCGCGCCGCGTGGCAGCCAGTTCCTGGCGAGCCGCCGCCGGTTTGCCGGGCAGATTTTCCTCATGCGCACTGCCGGTCTTGAGTGGATCGATATCCTTGTGCAGCGCGAGGAAGCGCTGCTCATTGGCGGCGCGTTCGCGTTCAGCCTGGTCATGCTCCTCGTTAGCCCGGACTTGCGAGGCAAGCGCTTCGGCGCGAGTTGCCTCGCTTTCCATTCGAGCGGCGGTCAGACCACGCCTCAACGCATCGACCCAAGACCGCTCCCACCCCAGGGCTTGCCTCTGTTCCGCCGCAGCAGATGCCGACGGTACGCCATCCGGCGGCGCGATTTGGGTGGGAGCGACAGGAGTTTTCGTTGCTGGCGGAGCGAGCCCGACTGCTGCAAATCCAAGCAACATCATGAGGCAAAACGGAATGAGGAGCAGCGGGGCGGCTCTCGACTGTTTGCGGTCGTCATTCCGTTGACGGTCGTCATGAAACAAGGCGGCGATCGTGTATACTCGGTCAGGACAGTGGCCGAGGGGCGCGGAAGCCGAGTTGGATCTCCGCCCGTGATCCATTGCGAATCCTCCATGGCGTCGACCGCGCAGGTGAGATGCTGCGGCGTCAGTCGGCGTAAACCCGAGCGCCCCGCGCTAACACGCCAGGCGAACCCTTAGGCAGATCATCAAGCTACCAAAGGCAGGTCGGGGTCGTAAGCTACCGAATTAGGGTAGGGGACTTCCGAATCTTCTCAAAACTGTCGGCACAGGTCCCCTAAAGTACTAGCCCCGGGCACGGTCACCGATGCGGCCGGCTCGGCGCGCTTCTACGGATCGCGCCAGCTCGAAGGCTGGGGCACACAAAGCGTCACCACCGACGCCAGTGGCAACGCCAACATCGCGGCGAGCTGGCGCAATCTGTCGACGGAGTCGGTGAGCTCGACCATTTTCAGGTCACCCGGGGGAGCGACGATCGGGCCCTCAGCACGCAGTCGCCAGCCGGGGCACCATTATCGACAGGCGATCCGCCCCGCCGCGGCAGAGTCACCTGCTCTTGAGATCTGTTGCGATCCTGCCGAAACAATGAATTCGTGACGATCGGCCGATCCTCGGAATGCAATATCGTAGTCCAGCGGCCCACGGGCAATGACTGGTCGAAGCGCTATTGGCCTGCATCGCGGCCGCTTAACGGCTGCCGGCGCGCGACCTCATCCTCGACGGCGAGATGATAGCACCCCGACGGAATGGCAAGCCGAACATTCACGATCGTGAGCTTGAGTGGCGTGGTTACGGTTGGGTGAAGAGCAGCCGGAATCAGGACCATTGGGTGCTTCTAAAATGGTTGGAAGGATCGGGTGTCGGTCTGGAACCTCTTTCCGGCTCGCGCATTGAGCGAGGTTGAAGGGGACTCGGAGTCTGCATGGAACAAAGGGTTTTGGGCCCCGGAGCCTTTGCGAAGGGCTTTCGTGCTGATGACAACAGCCGCGAAGGGGATTCGGATGCTGTCGTAAGGAGCGAACTGGAAGATTTCTTCGAGAACGTGGCAGTCCCTCTCCACCTGGTGGCCAATGACGGAACTATTCTGCGCGCCAACCGCGCCGAGCTGGACATGCTCGGCTACACAGCTGGCGAATATGTCGGGCGTAGCATTCGGGACTTTCACGCTGATCCCGCCGCGATCGAAGACATTTTGAACCGGCTCTCCCGGCGCGAGGACCTCCAACACTACCGCGCGAGGTTGCGCGCCAGGGATGGCTCCATGCGTTGGGTGGAAATCACATCCAACGTGCGTGCGGTTGGCGGGCAGTTCCTCAACACGCGCTGCGTTACGATCGATGTCACGGATAAGATCAAAGCGGAACAGCTGTTACGCGAACAGGAAAACAGGCTTGCTGTCACCTACCAAAGCGCAGGGACGGGTATTGTCGAGGCCGACGCCGAAGGCCGGCTGCTTAGGGTGAATGCCCATTTGTGCGATCTTTTAGGCTACGCGCCGGAGGAACTGGTTGGACGGTCGATTTTCGATCAAACGTTTTCGGCTGATGTCGAGTCCGACCGCGAGCAGTACTGGCGGCAGGTCGCGGGTGAGATAAAAAGCTACACGATGGAGAAGCGGTTCGTTCGCAAGGACAGGTCTCTTGTCTGGGCCCTCGTTACTTCCTCCAGCGTCTTCGACGGCGAGGGAAAGTTCCGTTACGCGGTGCGGGTGCAGCACGACATCAGCGAGCGCAAGGCAATAGAGGCGACGCTTGCCCAAAGGGCGGAAGAGCAGGCTGCACTGCATCAATTCACTGAAATGCTTCAGCATGCCCGCACGCCAGCTGACGTCCATGAGCCTGCGCTCGACGCCATCCAGCGTGCGCTGGGTTGTCAGCGCGCTTCGATCCTGCTGTTGAACGATGGGATCATGAAGTTTGTGGCCTGGCGCGGCCTTTCGGACCCATATCGCGCAGCAGTAGAAGGCCACTCGCCCTGGCCGGCTGACTGCGCCGATCCTCAGCCGATTACCTTGGGCGATGTGGAAAAGGCCGAGCTTCCGGAAGAACTGAAGCGGACAATCCGAGCCGAGGGCATTGGCGCGGTTTGCTTCGTTCCGATAACGGAGAGAGGGCGACTGCTTGGCAAGTTCATGGCCTATTTCGACCAGCCGTGGGATTGCTCCGCCCACCAGGTCGAAGTCGCTCGCACCATCGCTCGCCAGCTTGGTTTCGGGATCGAGCGCCTTAAGGCGCAGAATGCCGCTCAGCGTTTGGCGGCAATCGTGGAGTCGTCGCATGATGCGGTTGTCAGCAAGGACCTGAACGGCATCATCTCGACCTGGAACCGGGGCGCCGAACGCCTGTTCGGCTATTCGGCCGCGGAAGTGATCGGCAAGCCAATCACCATTGTCATCCCGGACGACCGGTTGGATGAGGAACCTCTGATCTTGGGTCGAATCCGCAAGGGTGAACTCGTCGACCATTTCGAAACGGTTCGCCGCCGCAAGGACGGAACACTGGTGGATATTTCGCTGACAATATCGCCGGTTCGCGACGCGACGGGTCGGGTGGTGGGTGCTTCCAAGATCGCCCGGGATATAACCGATCAAAAAATGTCCGAAGCAAAGGTGCGCGACAGCCAGCGTCACCTTCAGGATCTGCTCGCCGCTATTCCTGCCGCGATCTACACCACCGATCGCGATGGGAAGATCACTTATTTCAACGAAGCCGCGGTTGCACTTGCCGGGCGGACTCCGGTAATTGGCAGTGACGAATGGTGCGTGACCTGGAAGCTCTTCTGGCCCGACGGCACGCCGCTTCCTCACGATGAATGCCCGATGGCAATCTCCTTGAGGGAAGGTAAGCCGGTCCGCGGATATGAAGCCATTGCCGAGCGGCCGGACGGAATCAGGATCCCTTTCATCCCTTATCCGACACCGATGCGGGATGCGGATGGGAACGTCATTGGCGGTATAAACATGCTGGTCGATGTCAGTGAGCGAAAGCAGGCCGAGACCCAACAGCGAATCTTGCTCGACGAACTTAACCATCGCGTCAAGAACAACATGATGATGCTGAAGTCCTTGCTTTCCGTGGCGGCGAGGACGAGCCGAAGCCTGGAAGCCCGTGACGTACTAGACGAGGCAAGCAAACGGGTTGCCGCGATGGCGGCCGCACAGCGCGTCCTTTACGATACCGCCGACGCCAGCAATTTCAGTGTGCAGCCCTTCCTCGGGGCCGTTTGCGAGACTGCCAAGCAAATGTTTCCACCGAATGTACGGCTGGTTTGTGAAGCTGACAGCATCAAATTGCCGAACGACGTGGCCATGCCGCTGGCTCTCATCGTCAACGAGCTTTTGACCAATGCGGTCAAGTATGGCCTCAACGGCAGCGCCGGAGGGACCGTCCAAGTCAGCATCACCAAGGAGGCGGAGGGTAATTCGCTGGTGGTTAGAGATGAAGGCTCCGGTTTCGACCTGAACTCAGTGCGCGCGACGTCCTCGGGACTGCGGCTTGTAGAGGGGCTCGCGCGGCAGATCGGCGGAACCTTCGAAGTTCATCGAGACCCATGTCGATGCGTGGTGACTTTTTCTCAAGCACCGCTGAAGATCGGCCGTGCGACTGGAACCCGCGATGACTGAGCCAAGCCGAGCCGGGGAGTTCGACCGCGCATTCAAACCCCAACTGGCCTTGTCGCGAGACGACATGGGCGGCGGTGAGGCAACGTCTACGGCCGGTCGGACGATACTGATCGTCGAAGACGATTACCTGATTGCGCTCGACGCGGAAGCGGGACTGACCGCGGCGGGGTTCTCGCTGGCCGGAACGGCGGTTAGCGCCGAACAAGCTGTGAGCCTCGCGCTCTCGACCAGGCCGACGCTCGTCCTCATGGATATCCGCTTGCTTGGAAAGCGGGACGGAATTGATGCCGCGCTGGAACTTTATCGCGACCACGGCATACGATGCATATTCACAACCGCGCATGGCGACCAGGAGGTGAAGCTTCGCGCCGAAGCGGCAAGGCCACTTGGCTGGGTGCAAAAGCCCTACTCAATATCCACTCTGGTCGACGCCATCAGAACAGGATTCCAACAACTCGAGCAACAGAGCTGAGGCGCGGCGGAATTTGGGCCCACCGATCCACGCGTGGACGCAGCACAGGAACGCGCAAGTTTATACAGGCTGGCAAGGTTGTGGCACCGATTGGTTTGCAATGCGCGCCCGGAGAACTGTTGTTGCCCTTGAGCGTCCCTGCCTCCGTTAAGACGGTTGACGTTCTGCTTTCGATCCCTGAGGGTCTGCACGTCCGTGCGGTGATGCAGGAGGTGCTCGAGGCGCAGATGGAGGAGGCGCTGGTTGCTTCGAAGGGCGACACCGGAGCGCCTCGGCTACCGCTCGCGAATACACGCCGATGAGCTTCAGGGCCTCATCACCGTCGTCATGCCCGAACCTGTCATTGACCAGCTGAAATTTGTTGACAAGGAGGGCGCCCATACGTTCGGTTTTTCGATCGGCGACGCGGACCACAAAGCCATCCACAATCGCCATGAACGCCCGCCCGTTCAGACATGAGGTAAAGCGCGTCCTGCGGTCTGCCGGATCCTACTGGCGGCGCTTAGACTAGCCGCGGGGCTACCCAGCGACCCCGCCTCGTACTACCGTTGCGCTTTGATTAGGGGCCGCACCCATTTCATTGCGGTTGCATGTGAGGATGAATTGGACATCTTCGAGCGGCTTGAGGCTTTGATAGACGTGCCCAACACGGCAGCGGTGGAGCAGGCGCGCGAACTGCTAAGACAGCTAGAGGAAAGGTCAGACGGTGCAACCGACACGATCGACCAATTTCTGCTTGATCTAATGACGGTGGACTTTGTCGTTGAGTCTTGCCACCCGCGTTTCGATGCTCCCGCGCGGAAACTGGCGCGAATTAGGCTGACAATGCTCAAGATGTTGTGCGGAGCTCCCGCCTGACAGAGCCCCGCTGCGTCTCCGGCGTTCCCGACGGAGTCGGCCGCGTCCGGATCAATTCATTTGGTGACACGCGCAGCAGCCCGCCACCTCGAGCATTGGGCTTTGCTCACGGCGCGAGATCATCAGGCCTCGCTGACGCAGTCCCGCAGCGCTGCGTATCGCATCTCGCAATCCCGGATCTCGCCTTGAACAGGGGATTAGTGCTGAAGAAAAGGCGCCGCATGGAGTCAGCTTCACTGCCCTCCACGAGGACTACTGTTGTGCGAGGACAGTCCGCCTCCCCGTTGGCTGCCGTGTTCCAGGGAATACGCATGAGTGAACTCGGCCCCGAGAAGAAATATCAATGACGCGTAGTAGATCCACAGCAGGACAACGATCAGCGCACTGGCCGCACCGAACGAAGACGCCACGGCACTGCTGCCAATGTAAAGACCGATCAAGCTCTTGCCGATGGTGAACGGTGCAGAGGTGACAAATGCCCCGAACCATACATCGCGCCACTGCAACTCCCTATCCGGTAGGACTTTGTAGATCGCTGCGAATAGCAGCGCGATAAGGAAAAAGGAGAACAGGATGTTCAGCCCTTCAACGATGACTGATCCGAAGGGCAGCAGCTGGTTGATCCAGCCACTGAGGGCGCTAATTGCTGCGCTCGCCGCCAGCGAGACGAGCAATAAAAAGCCGAGTGCAATGACCAATCCCAAGCTGGCCGTCCGCGCCCGGATCAGCCGAGCAATCGAGCTTCCTTCGGGTTTGGCCTTCCAAATTATGTTCAATGCCGATTGCATTTCGCCAAATACACCGGATGCCGTAAGAAGCAACGTGCACAGGCCAACTAAGGTCGCGATCATTCCCGATTTTGGATTTGAGGCGCTTTGCAGCGCACTTTGTAGCACCTCGGCGCTTTGGGGTCCCATCAATCCAGAAAGCTGACCGGCTATTGCAGTGCGTGCGGCGTCGTGTCCAAACACCAGGCCCGCTACGGCCACGACCAGCAACAAAACAGGTCCAAGTGACGTGACCGCAAAGAACGCCATGGCTGCACCGTGACTGAGAGCGCCGTCGGCAATGAAGCCCGCCACGCTGGCCTTCGCAATGCGCCACGCCTCAAGCATGGATTTCCTCGACGGAAGGTGTCAACTTTCCCGGACAAAGTTCATGCCTGACGTCCCGAAGGGGCAAACTTGCGACAAAGGGAAGCGTTCCACACCAGTGAGAAAGTCCCGCGCGGAGTTCGGTCCCAAGCTCCATCGCGACACGGTTTTTTCCGGGTCTATGTCTAATCGCTCAAGGCCGCCTAGGCTTTTTTGGCTTGCCGGCGCGAGGCTTCTGGCCAGCACGTTCTTCCCGAGACTGCTTAGAGTTGGCGAGCCGTTGGCGGACCGCATTTTCCGTACTTTCGGCCGCGGACCTGACGACGTCGCGGACCTTGTCGGTCAGCGTGCCTTCGCGCGACGCCTGCCGCGCAGCTTCGGTGACTGGCTGATAGCCTTCGGCTGCGATCCTCTTAACCTCAGCAATGCCCTCTTCGAGCTTAGCTGCGGCAACGTCCCGAATCTTGTCGCGGTAGCCACCCAACTCCCGCCGTCGATTGACCCATGCTGGTTGGTCCAAGCACTCCAGACGTGCCCCGGGTTCCAACCCGATGGGCTCTTTGTTGGGCTGCTGGAACATGTGTCAGAGACCAATGTTCGGGAGCCGGCCCGCTTTACTCCCGGGCGGTCCTCCCATGTGACTGCCCGCTGGCTATGGCCGGCGGGCTTTTTATGCGCATATGGGAACTTGATATTCGTGGGCAGGTTCGAAAAGCGGCGGCTCCCGTGCTGCCGGTCAGGTCCCCGAGACCTGGCCGGGCCCGCTTCCCTCGCCCGTGAGGCGGGCCCTGTGCGATCGGCAAAGGCGGCGGCCCTGGAACCTGAACGACTGTCGCTGGTTAGTAGATTGGTGGTAGTGGCTCTCCAGGGCTCGCCGCCGGTTGAGGTCCGGGCCTCAACTGCCCGCGCTTCTGCCGAGGGGCGCGGGCGACCATTTTAGGGGACAGATATGCCGCGCAAGGTTGACAAGCTAAGGCACGAACGGGCTGACCGCGAATCTCGCGTCGTCATCGATGCGGAGCGCAAAGCCCGTGAAGCCACGACAGCTCGTCTGAGGGCCGATCGGCTGGGACAGCGTTCCGTCCAGCCTGCGAATGTCGACCAGACGAAGTCACGCTAGGTGGACGTGGAGGCGGCCGACGCAGTGCCTGAGTCTACCGCGCCGGCCATCGCGCTCGGAGGTCCGCCGCGCGCTGACAAGATAGGACGAGGGTCACACGGTCAAGTAGAGCCCCATGGATCAGGCGTGGCTGTCTGGGGAGGCGACGCAGATGAGGCACGCTCGGCCTCGACACTGTCGCGCTTGTTCCTAAGAAGGGCAGGGCACAACGGAACAAGGCCGACTGCGATGCCTATTTTGCCTTCACGCGGCCCTTGTGGACTATGGCAAGCTTCGGAACCTGGGCTTCGTGGATGATTCTAAGAGCTTCGTCTCTGGTGATGCCGACCTTGCGGGCGTAGTACTCGGCTTCTCGGGCCCGCTCGCGATCCACTGGACGTTCCGTCGCCTGGTTGTTCGCCTTCTGCTTTGCCTTCTGTCCCATGAGGCGAATTATAGCACACCATGAACCCAGGCTAAACCGCGCGGCGGCCCGTTCGCCTGCCTAGCAGGAGTAGCGCTTAGACGCCACTGTCTGGCAGGTACCTGGTTCATCCGTTCGAACGACGCCCGTCGGCAGTCACAACGCTGGTTGGCCCAATCTGGCGGCAGGAAAGACTGGCAAGGTGGCTCCTGATGTGAGCGGACCGCGTCATCGGCAAGAGGCTGGCGATCACGCACGACTTCCTTTCGATAATGCTTGGGATGAGGCGCCCGGTGTGACGCTGGCATTCCAGGTGCTCAAGAGGCAGGGACTGATTCAAGCCGGTGAGGAGAGGTCACAAATAGGGGATTGAGCGGGGCTGTTGGCGATAGCGGGCGTGGTTACGGTCACGAAGCCGCCGACCGGTCACTGAGATAGCTCCCGCCTGAATCTCCGGTCCGGACCAAAGCGCTGGGGCTTTTCCGAGCCTAAGAGTTCATTGCGCTTGGCTTGGCTGCTAGCCGATCCAGCAGCTTGCGGGACTCTTCGATAACGCGGCGAGTGTCTTCAATGTTCAAGCGAAGATCGTCAATCTGTGCCGCCGCCCATCGCTGGTACATACGAGCGCTGACATTGCGTAGGCGTCAGGTTCCCACGGCTCCATCACCATCAGACCCGTTGCGTACTAGTTCGAACGTGACTTTTACCACAAAGAGCGGTTTGCTGGTACCCTCATGCACATGCAAGGCGACCTCTCGGAAGGTGCCGTCCGGCATTTTGTCCTTTGCTATTTCCAGCAGCGCCCTTGCTGCCTCATCTTCAGCGGATACCAGGCTCGGAAGGTCAGTGCCTTCGGTGTCCGGGTAGGCGGTTCCGTTATCGGTTAGATCGAAATAATAAAGCACCATGGGAGTCGAACAAAAAGGCGTCCCCTTTGTTCCTTCGACCCTAAGCTGCACCGCGCGGTGGTTAGCGCCTTACTTCCTGATGATCCAATCCACCAACGCAGGCTCGACACGCTCGGACCCGGTAAACTCGTGAACCAGGTACTGAGCGACGGCGCGCCATTGAGACCTTGGCGTCTTCGTTTCCACGACCAAATCGTGAAAGACCTTGCGGACAATGTCTGCCTCCCACGCGGATACCCGGTGGTGCTCAGCGTCTCTGAGTGCCTCCCCTATCTTGCGCTGGCGAAGCCGCTTTAGAAGCTCGCGTGATGCCGCGATTGCGCGCCGGGTTTGGGCTATGTCACCGCGAAGTGAGGTAATCTCGGCCCTAGAACGGTGCTGAGACAGGAAGCTGGCGTCAATCATCGCCTGCGTCATGTCTATATGGCTTACGATCATAGCTACCTCCCAATAGCTAAGACTCTACTTGTGTAAGCTAATGCAGCCCGTAAAGGATTCAAATGTCGGTTTGATACCAAGGGAATAGGGTGTGGCCGGCTCAGTGTGGCTTCCCTGTACTCGTCGACGGAAATTCGAGGATTGTCGCAGGCCGCTTCGGCTGCAGAGGCTCACGGCCAGGCACTTTATGCCAGAAGACTTAACGCAAATCCGCCGATCGACCGGCTGACCGCATCCGGGAAAATTCTAGGAAACGGGCACCTCGTGGAGGACGATTTTGAGTGCAGCAGCCCCTGAGCTGCGCATCAAAATTCATGGAGCAAGTTAGCCAAAACCGATCACCCTCCCGGTCAGCCGCCTCGTCGCTGACCCCAAAGCGGCAGTTGATCTGTTCCAACACCGAAGTAGGAATCGAGGCGATGGTATGCGACTTTTCGGGCGAGCGACGCGCAGCCCAGGCTGCCAGCCGCTCTCAATCGCCATCGCTCATATTTCAGCCTTTGAGCGGCAACCTGCGGTCGCGGCGGGATTTTGCTTTTTGCATCAAGCGTGTCTAGCTTCCCGGTTGGGGGAGAGGCTATGCGCGGCTTGCCCAAGGACGTTGACGCCGACGCGGTGATTGAGATCGGCCGCTACCTTGATGATCGAGGCAAGCGCGCGCGCATCTCCGTTCACGAGGCTATCAGGATCGTTCGCAAAAAAACGAGGACCAAATTGACTGATGCTGGCCTCGAAGAACTGATTGTGGAATGTGCGGCAGCACGGCACTTGGCGATTGTTCTGGATTCGTGACTGATCGTAATGCTTATCCAGAAAGCCCGCCAAGGTACTGAGAGCTGGCGCTATCCGCGCAGTCTAGGTCTGGATCCCAATGAACTTTCCGTGGGGTTTGCGGCCAATCTGGCGGTTCGCCGATCCTTAAGCCAAAGCGCCTTCTTTTTTCGTGCCAGTAACTCGACGTAGTCGCCACCATCAGCAAGCGCACCGCCGCGCTTCGCAGCAATCGTATAGTCAGCCCTGTTCGTTCGATAGTCTTCTTTTTGCACGGACATCGGTTTCTCCCACTTCGCGGCCTCTCTCCCTTTTTGGCCTGACGGACGAATTAGCTGCCGGTGTATCGCACAAGTCCACCAATTGTGGATTGTATTAAAATGATACACCCGCGTACGCGACAACCGGGGGCACGCGCGGAGCTGCCCGACGTAGGTCGCGTGGCGCGGTTCTCCTCCCTTCAGACTGGCGCCGCAAGCCCGTTATATGCATTTTTGCTAAAGTTCTCGGAACTGATTGCCGTCGCACGGTTTGACTCCCGGTTCCAGGAGTCGCGAGCACATGAGCAGGACCGAAGACCGGCTGTCGTTCATCGAGTTTCAATCGCCGACGCTGGTGGAGAAAGCTCCTGATGGCGGCAACTGGCTTCACGAGATCAAGTACGACGGCTACCGGACTCAACTTATTCTCGAAGGTGGAACAGCGCGAGCCTTCACCCGGCGAGGCTACGACTGGTCGCACCGGTACAAGAGAATTGTTCAGACGGCGGCGGGCCTGCCGGTGAAATCCGCGATCATCGATGGTGAGGCTGTGGTCTTAGGCGATACCGGGCTGCCGGACTATCAAGCCTTGGAACGGGAGCTAGGCAGTCCGAACTCGTCGAGGCTCATGTTCTACGCGTTCGACCTGCTTCATCTCAACGGGCGCGATTTCCGGCAGCAGCCGCTTTCGGAACGCAAGGCTGCATTGGAGAAGCTGCTCAAAGATAGAGCTCCGACCCTGACCTATGCCGAGCATCTGGACGTAAGCGGGAAGGACATGTTCGCCCACGCCTGCAAGATGGGGTTGGAGGGCATCGTCTCCAAGCGCGCCGATTCCCCCTATCGCTCCGGCGTCCAGACAAGCTGGGTCAAGATCAAATGCATCAAGAGCGACACCTTTCCCATCGTGGCTTTTGTCGAGAAGCTTGGCGCTCACCCGCGTCGCATCGCCTCGCTCTACATCGGCAGGCGTGAAGGCGACCGGCTGGTTTATGCCGGGAAGGCTCAGAGTGGCTACAGCTTGATCACCGCGCGGCAGGTCCGCGAGCGGCTCGACCCGCTGATTATCGACAAGTCGCCATTGTCGGAGCCGATCGACAAGCCCAAGGCCACATGGCTTAGGCCGGACGTTCTGGCCGAGGTGCAGTTCAGCGGCGTGACCGACCGCGGCATCTTGCGGGAAGCGGTATTCAAGGGCCTTCGTGAAGACCTCGTCACGATCCCCGCAAAGCCGCCCGCCCCATCTAAGCGGCGGCACGAGGCCGACGAACGCGGTGTGCCTCGTAAGAACATCCTGCAGCTGCTCCCAGACGCGGTGTCGCCTTCCAAGGATGAGCTTAGGGGCTACTGGGAGCAGGTTGCCGACCAAGCTCTGGTTCATCTCAGCCACAGACCGTTGAAACTGGTCCGGCATGCCCATGGGGCGACTTTCTATCACAAGGGCCCCTTGCCCGACATTCCGAGGGCCGTGCATCAGTTACGCGTCCAGAAGCGCGAAGGAGGCGAAGGAGTGCGCGTGTGGGTCGACGATCTTGCTGGTCTGCTCGGGCTGGTCGAAATGGATGCGGTGGAGCTTCATCCTTGGAACGCCACCATTGATGACATCGATCGCGCCGATCGCGTGGTTCTCGACCTCGACCCAGGCGAGGGCGTCGAATGGAAGCAGGTGATCGAAGCGGCCCTGGCGCTTCGCGACATCATGGAGGCTGCAGGTCTGAAGAGTTGGCCTAAGGTCACCGGCGGCAAGGGCATCCATTTGATGGCGCCTATTGAACCAAAGATGACCCACGACAGCGCCCGGCAACTAGCCAAGTCGCTTGCCCGAAGTCTTATCCACGTTCAGCCCGACCGTTACCTTTTGTCCGCTGCACCGGCAGCACGAACGGGACGCATTTTCATCGACTATCTTCGCAACGGGAGAGGCAACACGGCCGTAGGTGCGTTCTCCCCACGAGCACGCCCCGGGTTTCCAATCGCGCATCCAGTGACATGGGCTCAGGTTGAGCGGTCCATTCGGCCCGACGCCTTCACCATGGATCATCCGTTCAGGGCAGCCACTAGGAAGGCAGCCTGATCCGGCGAGGACCGGAGCAGCGAACCTGGATCAGAAGTGGGAGCTGCCGTCAGCAAATCGCAGCGAACATCAAAAGTCCGCACGAGCACGGGTTCGTATCGTAGCCAAGACGCGGTTTTCGTTTTCGGTTCGAGGCAATGCGGCTCTCCCGACGAGTTGGCGGGCTTGGGGATCGGTCCAGCCGCGATTCTCACCGCGTTCTTTGGCGGGTTATTCTGCCTGAGCGCATTTTCTGGCTTTGGGATTGCTCCTCAGGGTGCAGGGTTCTCACCCACAGCACTGGCTGGGATCGTTTCCGCCAGCATTGCTGGCGGGTTGATCGGATCAATGGCAAGTAGACAGGGCGCGGAACCTCTCGCGGGGATCGTCTTAGTGACGGCGCGCATCAACGGCGCTAGCGACGTGTTTTGGCGCTCTACTCTGATGGACGCAGCGAGATATCGAGAGTGGGTCACCAACGTTGGAAGGCGCGACGCCTATGCTCGGACGGCGCACATTGTGTGCGAACTCATGGTCAGCTCGGCGTTACCCTCAAGTTCCGCTCACCAATGCTCGTCAGGTTCTATTCGTTTGGTTGAGGCGCGAGAGGTGGCGTATTCGGGTCCGGGCAACCAAGGGTCGACAATTGACCACATCGAGAGGGCCGATCGCCAACGCTGCCATAACGTTCCACGAGTTTTGCGAATCCGTAGGCGAACGCGAAAAGAAGCGCCAAGACAACCACTATTCGGACGGCCATAAGGGATTGTAGCAGATCGGCACTGGCGCAGCAGTCCGCAAAAAAGCCTGCAACAGGAAAGGCTCGACAAGGTTCAATTCAAAGCAGCTAGTGTCCCGCTGGTGCGGGACCACGCTTGGCGGCGCGCGTTCCACTGGCCTCAATGCCTTTCCCTAAAATCCTGCAGCGACACATGGCGAAGATCCTCATCGCCCCGTAGGTGCCTGACGCGGCCGACGATGCCCGGCTTGACCATTGCGTCGCCGGCCGATTCATGCCCTTCGGTGCCGGCCCGGCGTGTTCCTGCACGCGTTGCCAAAGCCGCTCGCGAATCCCACGGCCGGGCTTGATAAAGGCCGAACCGACATAGCGCCCGGTCTCACGGTCCGCCATCAGCGCGAAGGCGGGCTTGCCGGCCTGGCACTCAACGCCAAGCAGGTCGAACTCGTCGATGGCATAGGCCTTCGTCTTTAGCCAGGCGGTCGACTCGCCGCTGCGGTATTTGCTGTTCAAGATGCAGCGTCGAATTTCGTTCCGGAACATTTTAGCTAAATTTAATGTTATAATGATTACAATGATTAAGCTATCCGATCTCGGCCCATTTGAACCTCATCTCAACGGCAAAATTGCCGACCACGAAAGTGAGTATTTCTACCGCTGCCCGCAGTGCGGCCAGATGGTGGATGAACGGGACGCGCGCCAAGTGGTCTGGCATTCCTTCTCGACGCACGAGCGGCTACTGGTCGATGGTGATGCACCTCACTTCCCATAACGACTTGCAGTTGACCGCTTGGACTTCTTCCGTGACAACTTCGAATCCAGCAAGTCTGGATGCGCCGAAACTGGTTGAGATTGCAACATCAGTGGCGTCGCAACCCGTCGCCATCAGGATCCGGCCTATGCGAGGGCGATTATGCCGAGCGTCAAATACGAACCAATGACCGCTTAGATATGCCTGAAACTATGCGCTGAAATCCATCGGATCCTGCGCCGGAGGCACGCCAATGTCGCCCAGATATCCGGTGCAATAGCGCGCAGGGATATTCATGCAGCGGCACAGCGAGATTGCCAGATGCGCAAAATCGCGACAGACCCCGGTTCGATCGGTGAGAGCCCCATAGGCGGTCCGCATTGGGTCCGCGGCTTGGTAACTGAAAGCGATATGATCGTGCACGAAATTGCAGATCGCCTGCACCCGCCCCATCCGGGCGTGGTATCGCCAAAGTTAGCCCAGGCGAAATCGCCAAGCCGGTCAGTATCGCAATAGCGGCTGCCGAGCAGAAACCTGAGCACGTCGTCCGGTAGTTCCTTGATATCGTGCTGAACGGCGTCTGGCACGATGACATCGGACTTGCCGGTGTCGTAAATTTCGAAGTTCGTCGATATCATCGTCCGCCCCGCGGGCGCTTCTATTCTCGTGCAGGCGTTACCGAAAGCGTCAATGTAGCCGCGGGCTTCAAGCGGGCGATCAAAGCCTATAATCTGTTCTGTTAACAAGTCGACGCGGCGCGATGGGTGGATCTCAAGGACCAGCAGCATTGGTGTTGGCTGCGGACATTCGTAGGTAAGGTTGAAACCTGCGCGGATCCGCATCGATGCTCCAGTGTTTGATTCAGGATCCGGGCAAACTCCGTGTTCCTCAAACAGTTCCGCAGAACTTCAGGCTGAGCTAATTTTGTTGCCGCCGGTTTCCTTTGCCACCTTCACCTCTACGGTCATGCCCAGAAAACTCGACGCGCTTCCGGAGTAGCTTCCGGAAAGAGGGATGGCTTGCTGGGGATGGCGGGCCACAGCGACCCTGATCAAATCCCGGTTGCCGACAATGCCATTTGTTGGATCGAACTCGATCCAACCGGCCCCAGGCAGGTAGACTTGGCACCAGGCATGGGTTGAGCCTCCGCCGCGGACAGCATCACAATCGCGACTCGGAACATAAACATAACCGGTCACGAAGCGAGCGGCAAAGCCGAGCGAGCGGACCGCTTCCATCATGAAAAGCGCAAAGTCCCGGCATGTGCCTTTGCGCAGATGCAGAGTCATGAGCGGGGATTGCGTTCCGGTTTCGAACCGACGGGAATACACGAAGCTCTCGTGGATGGCGTAGCAGAGCGTCATCAACAATTTTCCGGTCTTGGTATTACCTGTGGCACTGACGAACTGTCTGGCCCATTTGCCAACCTCGTCGCCGTCATCGGCATGATGGCGCTCCATCGTTCGCGCGAGGTCGGCAACCTCGTCAGGATCGTAAGAGAATGGATAATTCAACGCGGCCTCATCAATCCGGAAATCAGGCGCATGCTGGGGCGTGTGATTGAGCCGAATGTCTGTCACGAAATGAAGTTCATTGGCCGAACCCTTGAATTCGATCACGGCAACGCAGTTTCCAAAAACGTCATGGATCCATCGAACCTCCTTGGGCTCGGGTTTCACGAATAGAGCGTGGTCCAGAAGCCGTTGGTCGAAGCTGTCACGCGGCCTGAACATCAGGCGGTGCTCGCCAAAACTCACCAACTGTTTATAGCGATAGACAGTGCTGTGCTTGACTGAAAAAATCGGCATCCGCTTCCGTCAACGATCTCTCTGGCACGTCCATAGCAACCTAGCGCCTTATCGGATCCTGGACGAACTGTTTCCGATCCCGGCCGAAACGCCGCGTCGGCGGGTATTGGCGCAGAGAGGCTCGATCGCCCAACGCGTCTATCGACAGAGCCTTTGCCTAGTTCGCTTGGCCAGCAAGCCTAGAAAGGCTACCAAGCAACATTGTTTTGTCCTTGCCGATCATCAGCACGCCGCTGTCGGGAGCTAGCAGTGCCGAAAATGGCAACATGGCCGCGCCGATAGGCGAGGCCTCGGGGCCGAATTGTCCCGATACGATTTCCGGCGCAACAATGCCGATGGCGCTGGTGCGGTTGAACTGGGTCTGCACCCTTGCCAGCAGTTCGATGTGGATGGGCCGCGGCAAGATGCTGTCGAGAACGATGGCCTCGATATCGATGACGGAGGTGATGGCGATAATCGCTTCAACCAGTGCATTCGCACAATCGTCGACCCATTCGAACAAGGGCTCGCGTGCTCGAGACGGCAACGGGTCCAGCTCCCGCACACGATTGATCTCGATGCCGCGAGACTTGAGATGATTGACCAGCACGTAGATCGAGGCGCGATGCAGCAAGCTCTGGTAGCGCGCCGGCTTTGCTGCCACGGAATCGAGGCTTGAAGGCGAGACTGGAAGCGGGCCGAGCGCAGCGCTGTTGCCATGCGGGCCGGTGTGGACCTTGCCGCCTTGCACCAACCCGCCACCGACGAAAGTGTCGATGGAGATATGCATGAAGTCGCGGAACCGCGCGCCGGCCCCTTGGACGAGCTCGGCCAGCGCCGCCGATGACGCGTCGTTTTCGACGAACACCGGGGTTTTCGGCCGTGTGGCGAAGAATGTCGAAAGCTCAATTGCTTCCCAGCGGTTGCCGAGGTCCTCCGGAAAGCCGAGTTCTTCACTCCAGCCGCCGAGGAAATAGGGCGAAGCGATGCCTAGGCCGACAATGCTGGCCTCGCCAAGCCCGGCGACCACCTTGTCGAAATTGGCGAGCGACTTATTTCCGGCCCTGAGGACGAGATCGGGATCGGGATATCGGTATTCGTGTGACTCGCGAGCGCGAACCTCACCGGCGAAGTCGACCAGCACGGCTTCCAACGCACGCCGACCGATCTTGATACCGACGCTGTAGATCCGCTCCGGCGTCAGCCTGTAGAGAGTCGATGGAGATCCGCGTTGCCCGAACCTTTTGCCCACTTGCTTTACAAATCCGGACGACTCCAAGCCGTCGACAATGGTGGCGACTGCGGCCGGCGTCAGATTTGCCGCACGCGCCAAGTCGGACTTGGACGCCTCCTTCAGGCGGCGGATGGCGTCGAGCACGAAACGTTCGTTATAGTGCCGAACCTTGACGGAATTGCTGCCTTTTCCGGACAAAACTGGCGCTCCCAAATGTTTTGCCGAGCTCCGCACGGCCACAGCCGCATCGTGCGAAGCGCCCAGGCCCCGCGCCTTTGCGCGCTGCGACAGTGCGCGCCGGAGCTGTGGAAGTCAATTTTCTCGTTGCGGCTTCGACCTATTTAATATAGCAAATTGAAAAAATAAGCTAGATCAGGGAGGAAGGGCGTTGCAGCTTGGCGCATATGGCGAAGCCGATGCCGCGGGACGCAGGGATGTGACCGTTCCGGTCGCCCTGGTCCATGCAACCAAGGCCTTCGGCGGGACGATTGCTCTCAGGGATGCGACCTTCGAACTACGCTCGGGCGAGGTGCTGGCGCTGCTTGGCGAAAACGGTGCCGGCAAGAGCACCTGTGTGAAGCTTCTGGCTGGCGTGCATTCGCCAAGCAGTGGCCATGTCGAGGTCGATGGCACGCCTGTTGTCTTGCATTCGCCGCACGACGCCCAGGCGGCCGGCATTGCCGTCATGCACCAGCATCCTGGCCTGTTCCCGGACCTCTCGGTCGCGGAAAATATCTATCTTGGTCACATGCCGCGCGACCGCTTCGGCGGCATCGACAACGCCGCAATGCTTCATGGCGCTCGCAAGGTGTTAGCAACGGTCGGCCTCAACGTGCGGGCGGCAACGCGGTTGGGCGCGCTGCGCACCTCCGAACAGCAATTGGTGGAAATCGCCCGCGCGCTGTCGCTCGACGCGCGTGTGCTCATCATGGACGAGCCCACGGCGGCGCTGTCGCAGCGCGAGGTCGAACGGCTGTTCACCGTCGTTGCCGATCTCAGGCTGCATGGCGTGGCGATGATGTTCGTCGGTCACCGCATGGACGAGATCTTCCGCATCGCCGACCGCATCGCAGTGCTGCGCGACGGACGCCTTGTCGGCGTTAAGGCGAAGGGCGAGCTTGGCCGTGCCGCCGCCATCAGCTTGATGGTCGGCCGCGAACTGACCGACCTCTATCCCGAACGGCGCCACTCCACCGGCGCGCTGGTGCTGGAGGCGAGGGGGCTGTCGCGCGCCGGCGGCTTTGCCAGCATCGATCTCAAGCTCCATGCTGGAGAGGTGCTCGGGCTTGGCGGCCTGGTCGGCAGCGGGCGGACCGAGATCGCGCGCGTGCTGTTCGGCATCGACCAGCCTGATACCGGCGAAATCCTGATCGACGGCGAGGCTGTGCGCTTCGCATCGGCGCGTGACGCCATGGATGCGCGCGTTGCTTATGTCTCTGAAGACCGCATGGGCCAGAGCCTGGTGATGGATTTTTCCATTCTCGATAATGCCGTGCTGCCGATACTCGACAAGGCCGCCTCGGTAGGCCTCTACGGCACCGATCGCGCGATTGATCTGGTTGCGGACTGGCTGAAGCGCATGAAGCTGCGCTTTTCCGGCTACGGACAGCCGGTCAAGGAACTGTCCGGCGGCAATCAGCAGAAAGTGGTGCTGGCCAAATGGCTGCGCACCGACCCGCGCGTCCTCATCCTCGACGAACCAACGCAAGGCATCGACGTCGGCACCAAGGCGGAGGTCCACGCCGTGATCGCCGATCTTGCCGCGCAGGGTATGGCGATCCTTCTGATCTCCTCTGAAATGCCCGAGTTGATAGGCATGTGCGACCGTATTGTCGTCCTGCGCGAAGGCCACCAGACGGCCGAGTTCGCCCGCGGCGAAGCGACCCAGGAAAAAGTCTTGGAAGCGGCGACCAAGACCGATGAACGCGCCGACCAGGCACTGCACTCGGAGCGTGCCTTTAGCGAGGAGAAGGCCAAAGGACCACTCGACTTCCTGAAGCGCCGTGAGTTCGGCTTGCTCGCCGCGATGCTGGCGGTCGCCATTCCTGTCACCATTATCAACCCGCGAATGGTGAGCGCGGCAAACCTGACCGCCGTGTCGATGGATGCTGCATTGCTGGTTGTTGCGGCACTCGCTCAGATGCTGGTGTTGATCACCCGCAATATCGACATTTCGATCGCAGCGGTAATCGGTCTTTCAGCCTACATGGCGGCCAGCATGGTTCAGGCTTATCCGGCACTCGACATCGGGATCGGCTTGGCAACTGCATGCGCGGTCGGCAGTGTCGCTGGCCTGATCAACGGCCTTGTCGTCACCAAGGGAAAAATCCCGGCCATCGTCGTCACTCTGGCCTCGATGTCGATCTTTCGCGGCTTCAACTCGATCTGGGCGGCGGGCGACCAGATCAGCGCCGACGAGGTCACGCAGGCCTGGCTCGACATGACCGGTCTGAAGATCGTCGGCGTGCCGCTGATCGTCGTCATCGCCATTGCCATCCTGTGCGCCGGCTACGTGCTGCTCTATCGCACGGCGATCGGGCGCGAGCTGTTCGCTACCGGCTCCAACCCGGACGGCGCACGTCTCATCGGTATTCCCGTGGACAGGCGCATCCTGCTGGCCTTCGGCATAGCCGGTCTGCTCGGCGGCCTGTGCGGCGCCCTGTGGGCATCTCGTTATGCCACCATCGACGCCCGCGTTGCGCTCGGTTTCGAACTCACCGTTATCGCTTCTGCGGTGGTCGGCGGCGTCGCCATTCGTGGCGGCTCCGGCACGCTGCTCGGCATCGTCCTCGGCGCGCTCACGCTACTGGTCATTAAGAACGGTCTGACGCTGGTCCGCGTTGATCCGCTGTGGCTGCAGGGCGTCTACGGCCTGGTAATCCTGACCGCCATCGGCATCGACACTTTTATCGTGCGGCGCGCGGATCAAGCAAGGCAGGCGAGGGGAAGATGAAAAAATTCCTGCGCTCGATCGACTTCTGGGATCTGCTGCTGGCGATCTCTTGTCTAGCCATATTCTTCTATGCGGCCTTCTTCGTGCCGAACTTCGTTTCTGGCTTCAATCTCTCGCAACTGGCTGCGAGCGCTTCGGAAAAGGCGCTGCTGATCCTGCCAATGACGCTGCTCATCATCACCCGCGAGATCGACCTGTCGATCGCCTCGGTGTTGGCGCTGACGTCCGTGATCTTCGGCCTGCTCGTCCAGGCTGGCGTGCCGACGCTGGCGGCAATCCCGCTGACGCTCGTCGCCGGCGGCCTGCTCGGCGCCTTCAACGGCTGTCTGGTCTCGGGCTTGGGATTGCAGTCTCTGGTGGTGACGCTCGGCACAATGGCGCTCTATCGCGGTATTGGCTACATCCTGCTCGGCACCGGTTCGGTCAACATCCTCCCGCCTGCGGTCGTCGATTTCGGCATCAACAACCTGCCGGGCACGCAGATACCGTGGACGATCGTGCCATTCCTGGTGCTGGCGCCGGTGTTTGCCGTCATCCTGCAGAAGACGCCGACCGGCAAGCGCATCTACGCACTTGGCGGCAGCCCGGAAGTGGCGCGCTATTCCGGCATCAACACGCGCCGGATGGTTTTGAAGCTTTTCGTGGTTTCAGGCATCATCGCCGCCATTGCCGGAATCGTCTATACCGCCCGCCTCTCCAATGCCCGTGCCAACAATGCGCTGGGCATGGAGCTTGACGTTATCACCATTGTGCTGCTTGGCGGCGTCAGCGTCTTTGGCGGCAAGGGCCGCCTGACCGGCGTCATGCTGGCGCTGGTCCTAATCGCCATTATCCGCAACGTGCTGGCGCTCAACCAGATCGGCGGCGACGCGCAGGGGATGATCATTGGCCTGCTCCTGATCGGCTCGCTGCTGGTCGGCAACTACTGGCGCTCCGCACAGGAGCGGCTCTCAAGATCGCGCGTCTTGCGCGAAACCAAGGGGTGATCTCGGGCCCCTTTCTTCAAGCCCGAATTTAGATGGAGGAGTCACAATGAAAGCGTTTAGATTAGCCCTGCTCGCATCCGCGGTTCTGCTCGCACCGGCGTCGCTGGCCTTCAGCCAGGAGTGCGCCAAGGAACCTGTAAAGGTCGGCTTCCTGCCCAAGCTCGACACGGACCCTTACTTCAAGGTGGCTTTTGGAGGCGCCCAAGAGGCTGCAAAGGAGATCGGCGGCACAGCCACTCAGGTCGCCCCGTCTCAGGCGACAGCCGAGGCGCAGATCGAATTTATCAACAGCCTCGTGTCACAGAAGGTGGGCGTCATCGCCATTGCTGGCAACGACGCCAATGCCGTCGCACCTGCGCTGAAGCGCGCCGTTCAGCAAGGCGTCCGCGTGATTTCGTATGACTCCGACGTGGCGGCCGACGCCCGCGCTGTATTCGTGAATCAGGTGAAGGGCGACAGTCTGGCCGAAATGATGCTGGAAAGCGCATTCAATCTTAGCGGCGGTGAAGGTGAATTCGCGATCCTGTCATCGACACCCACGGCGACCAACCAAAATGCCTGGATCGACTTCATGAAGGCGAAAATGACGGCCGAGCCGAAATTCTCCAAGATGAAGCTGGTGCAGGTTGCTTATGGGGAAGAAAGCGAGCAGATCAACCAGCAACAGGCACTTGCGCTGGTGCAGGCATTTCCCAATCTCAAGGTGATCATCGTTCCAGCAGGCATTGGCCTTCCTGCGGCCGCCCGTGCACTCGAGGAGGCGGGCATGATCGGCAAGGTCAAGCTGACGGGTCTGGCCCCTGCCACTTTGATCTCGAAATACATCAAGGACGGCGCCGCGCAGGATATTTGGTGGAATGTCACCGACCTTGGCTATCTTACCTATCAGACTGCCCAGGCGCTTGCGCAGTGCAAGATCACCGGCAAGGAGGGTGAGAAGTTCAAGGCAGGCCGGCTAGGCGAATATACGATTGGGGCCGGCGGAGAATTGATCCTTGGACCAGCGAAAATCGTGACCCCCGAAAATCTGGCCGAGTTCAAGTTTTGATACGGCGGGCATCGAACCGCCGGGGGGGGCGCCGATTTCGGCGGCGCCCTCGCAACTCGATCTATGGGACAAGGTGGGTTAACTATGAAAGTGCTACTTGCAGGGGAAACGTTCGCAGCGACGACTTCGGTCGCCGTTGGTGCCGATGTGCTGACCAGCGCGACCTCGATAAATGGTGCAACCGCCTTCAAAGCCGCGCTTGCCGCTGAGGGCATCGCGATGACCCAGATCGGCGGTGACCGCTGCGCCGCCGAATTCCCCTTCGACCTCGATGCGCTTTCACAGTATCAGGCAGTGGTGATCTCGGATGTCGGCGCGCTGACCTTGCTGGTGACGGCGGAAGCCCGCGCAGG
>NZ_JAPYKS010000023.1:0-87400 GCF_037179605.1 Mesorhizobium salmacidum (SeqCode) | reverse complement strand
CTTCCATCGAGGTGTGGATCTCGTCGCCAGTGCGGTCGAGGAAGCCGGTGTTGATGAAGACAACGCGCTCCCTCGCGGCGCGGATCGCCTCCTTGAGATTGATCGTGGTGCGCCGCTCCTCGTCCATGATGCCCATCTTGATGGTGTTTTGGGCCATACCGAGCAGGGCTTCGACACGCTCGAAGATCTCGACAGCGAAGGCGACCTCCTCCGGCCCGTGCATCTTCGGCTTCACCACATACATCGAGCCGGCGCGGGAGTTCATCCGCCGCCCCTCCGGCCCGACGTCGTGAAGCGCGATCAAGGCCGTCATCGCCGCGTCCATGATGCCTTCCGGCACCTCGCTGCCGTCGCGGTCCAGGATCGCCGGATTGGTCATGAGGTGGCCGACATTGCGCACCAGCATCAACGAGCGGCCAGGCACGGCGAGCATGCCGCCGGCGGGCGCGGTCCAGGCGCGGTCGGGGTTGAGCTTGCGAATAAAACTCTTGCCGCCCTTGCTGATCTCCTCGGCTAGGTCGCCCTTCATCAGGCCGAGCCAGTTGCGGTAGACGACGACCTTGTCCTGCGCATCCACAGCCGCGACCGAATCCTCGCAGTCCTGGATCGTAGTCAACGCCGATTCCAGGATGACGTCGGCGATGCCGGCCGGATCGGTGCGGCCGATCTGGTTGGCGCGGTCGATCAGGATCTCGACGTGCAGCCCGTTTTTGATCAGGAGCACGGCTTGTGGATTGGCGGCGTCGCCGCGATAGCCGACGAATTGCCTGGGATCGGCCAGCGTCGTCGAGCCGGCGCCTTCGCCGACCTTCAGCGCGCCGTTGGCCACCGACAGCCCGTTCACCCCTGCCCATTTGCCAGTGGTGAGTGGCACCGACTGGTCGAGAAAATCCTTGGCCCAGGCGATCACCTTGGCGCCGCGCGCCGGGTTGAAGGTCTTGCCCTTCTCAGCGCCGTCCGTTTCAGGGATGGCGTCGGTGCCATAGAGAGCGTCATAGAGCGAGCCCCAGCGCGCATTGGCGGCATTCAGCGCATAGCGCGCGTTCATCACCGGCACGACGAGCTGCGGCCCGGCGACGACGGCGATTTCCGGGTCGACATTGTCGGTCGACACGCTGAAGGCCGGCCCTTCCGGAACGAGATAGCCGATCTCCTTCAGGAACACCTTGTAAGCGTCCATGTCGATTGGCGCGCCATTGTCGCGATACCAGCCGTCGAGCTTTTCCTGCATGGCATCGCGTTTTGCCAGCAGCGCCCGGTTCTTCGGCGCGAGATCATGGACAATGGCCGAGAAGCCGTTCCAGAAGCGCGCCGCTTCGATGCCGGTGCCGGGCAGCGCTTCGTCGACGACGAAGTCATGCAGCTCGCGGGCAATGCGCAATCCGGCGATCTCGATGCGATCGGTCATCAGGCTACTCCAGATGAAAGCTTTGCGGGGCGTTTGGCATGTTTGGGGTTGCGGGGTCAATTCAGCTTAGGGTGAAGGTGGGCGCGTCTTCCCTTCTCTCCCTGTGGGAGAAGGGAAGAATGCGCCCTCAAACCGCGATCCTTGGCCTGCCCGACGCCACCGCCACGACATGCGCTTCGATGAACATACGCTGGGCCTCCACCGTCGAGACCCGGAACTCGGTCGCCACGTCGATCTCGGCGCTGTCGGTGCCGGCATCAAGGGCCCGCTGGGCGACAATGGCGCGCACGTCGGCCTCGGCGGCTGCTATGGCCGCCGCCTCGTCGAGGAAATCGCGCACGGTCTCACCCGAAGCCAGGCGAAACAAACCCTCCTTGGGCTGGCTGACACGCGCCTCGGCCGAGACCCTGACCTGGCCGACGACGGCGCCAAGCGCGTTGGCGACATCGGTATCCCGGGGCACCACGCAATCGTTGCCGACCAAGGGCGCCAGGCCGGCGTAATGCAGGGGAGCCGAAGCGCCGAGCCCGATGACCGGACGGTCGAGCGCGACGCTGAGGCGGGCGATGCCGGGATGGGCGTCGACGGCGCGCTGCACCAGCGCGTGCGCCACGGTCGCCGCGCCATCGAGCCCGTCCTCGGCAAAGGCGGTTTCCAGGATGTATTCGGCCGACCAGCGCGTCAGCGTCACCAGCACCCGCTCCGAGATCGCTTCCGGGGAGGGCGCGATCGCCTGGCCACGGCCATCGCGCCTGCGGGCGAACAGTTCGGCGCCAAGGCGGGCAGCGGCGGCATCCCAGTTCGCCTGCTTGCCAAGCACATGCGCGGCGTCCGACGGCGTGAAGCCTGAGATATGCACCAGCCCGCGCGAGACCAGCCGGTTCAGCGTGGCATTCTGGGCATTCGAGGTCAGCAGCCTGTCGAGGGCAAGCGGCGTCGCGCCAATCGCCTCGTAGAGCTTCGCCTCCGGTGCGGTCAGCCCCGCGGCGAGCCGGTCCGGCACGCCGGTGCGGACCGCGAAGCGGCCGTCCATGCGGCCGGTGTTGGGGGCGCGCAACTGGCGTTCGAGTTCTGCCGTCACCGCCTCGCCATGCGCCATGCCGGCCAGCGCCAGCGGCACCAGGCGGCGCGGCCCGAGCAGGATCTTCGGATTGAGCGCGCCATCCTCCAGCGTCACCTCGGAATCGCCGCCGAGGCCGAAGGTGCGCATGGCCACCGCCTCGACCATGGTGCGGAAGCCGCCGACGGTGGCGCCTTCCGGATCGAGCCGCGGCCGGCCGCCATCGAGCACGGCGACATCCGTGGTGGTGCCGCCGATATCGGAGACCACCGCGTTGTCGAGCCCGGTCATGTGGCGGGCGCCGACCAGGCTGGCGGCGGGACCGGAGAGGATCGTCTCGATCGGCCGCTGGCGGGCAAACGCCGCCGAAACCAGCGCCCCATCGCCGCGCACCACCATCAGGGGAGCGGCAATGTTGCGCGCCTGAAGGAACCCCTCGGTCGCCGCCACCAGCCGGTCGACCATCGAGATCAGCCTGGCATTGAGCAGCGTGGTGAGCGCACGGCGTGGCCCGCCGAGCTTGGCCGACAATTCGTGGCTTGATGTGACCGGCAGGCCGGTCCTGTCGCGGATCAGCTCGCGGGCTGCGATCTCATGCGCGGGATTGCGGGTGGCGAAATAGGCGCAGACGGCGAAACCGGACACCGACGCGCCGAGTTCCGGCAGCATCGCCTCCAGCCCGGACAGGTCGAGTTTTGCCGCGTTGCCGTGCACATCATGGCCGCCCGGACAAAACACCACCGGGTCGGTGCCGAGTGCCGTCTTCAGCCCATCGCGGGCAAGATCGGCCTCGGAAAAGCCGATCATGACCAGCGCCACCCGGCCGCCCTGCCCCTCGACCAGCGCGTTGGTGGCGAGCGTCGTCGACATCGAGACCAGCTTGATGTCAGCCGGATCGGTGGCCGCCTTTTCCAACACCGCGTCGACGGCACCCGAAATGCCGACGGCCAGATCATGCCGCGTGGTCAGCGCCTTGGCCTTGGCCAGCACCTTGCCCTTGTTCGGCCCCTCTTGCGGACCTTCGGTCTCGGACCACAGCACGGCATCGGTGTAGGTGCCGCCGGTGTCTATGCCGAGGAAGAGAGGGGCGGGCTTGGTCTTGGCGGTCATTCTTTGGTGGATCCGGGACGGGAGGCGTTCTTTTCACCCCTGCCCTTAGCCGAAACGGGCCGGCCGATAAAGCAGCGTGAGATGGGCCACGGTGTCGTGAACCCACCGGAAGGTCGGTGCGCCGTCCCGCCAACGTATGTGGGGTTCCTCGTCGCCACGAGGGGGGAGATTGGCAGCGTCGACGCGCCGCCTTATCCGACAAACCCAACCTTCTTATGACTGCCATCGCAGAACGGTTTGTTCGCCGAGTGGCCGCAGCGGCACAGGAAGACCTTGGTGGCGCGGTCGACCGTGTGGCCGGTGCCGGTGACGATCTCGACATTGCCTTCGAGCTTGAGCGGGCCGTTGGTGGTAGGCGTCGCCTTCAGTGGGCCGTCACGGGCCTCCAGTGCGGGCGTGTCCTTCAGCGCCGGTTCGCCGGTGGCGGCAAAGCCCGCCCTGATGTGGCTGTTGTCGCAGAACGGCTTGTTCTGCGAGGCGCCGCAGCGGCAGAGCGTGGCGCGGAAGAATGTCTCGTCGCCAAGCACGATCTCGGCATGCACCGCCAGCGGACCGTTTTCGCGCAACCGCACGGTGTTGACCACAGGCGGTTTTTCCTGCGGTCCGCCATCCTTGCGCATATAGGTGATGGCGCCCGAGGGGCAATTCTCGGCCAGCGCGACGATCTTTTCGACGCTGGCCGCCTCGGGATGGATCCATTGTCCCGGCGCGTTGGGCACGAAGACATTTGGGTCGCCGAGCACGCAATTGCGCGAGTGGATGCAGCGTTTGCCGGAAAATCCGACGTCGATCTTGTCGCTTTCGACCATACCGGCCATTGGCGTGCTCCCTGTGTGCCTGGAGCACACCGCGCCTGAATGCACGCGGCGTGCCTTGGGTGTTTGGGCTATGGTCCCCAGCGGGAAACCCGTCAAGCTGGCAAACCGGTCAAGGGACCAGATCGATCTCCTCGGTCTCGCCGCCGCTGCAGGTATAGCAGCAATCCTCGCATTTTTCCTTGTTGCCGGGGCCGACGCCCCAATAGGTGCCTTCGTCGCCGTCGACCCAGGCGCCGTAGCAGATCGATTCGCCTTCATTGCAGGATATCGGCAGCTGCTTGGTCTCGCCGTCATCGAGATAGAAATCCTTGCCATCGCCGGGCCAGACATAGTCGCGGTCCTGGCTGTAGAGCTCGAGGCGCATGGCGTTGGGATGGCTGTTCTTGACGGCGAAGGTGACGTCGCCGGCTTGGGCGGTCGATACAAACAGGACGGCAAGCGAAAACGCGGCGGCGAGCCGGCGCGCTGATGTGAAAGACATGAAAACCCCCGATGTAGAATCGGCCCCCACGGCCGATGGGGGATCATGACATGACGCGGGCGGGCACTAAAGGGATGATGCCGGCAAATCCCGTCCAAATCATCGCGGCATTTCGCCTTATCGCTGCCAGAAGGGCAGTTTGGCGATTTCTTCCTCGACCTGTGGCGTCGTCAAACCGATGTCGTCGATCAGATGCGGACTGACCTCCGACATTCGCTTGAGGTCCCAGCGAAAGCGTGTCCGCTCGCGCCAGGCCGCTATGGTGTTTCGCAAGACCGCCAGGCGCCGACGCGGCGCTTGCTTGGGACTTGCGGGCTGCCGCACTGCCGGCGGAACCGAAACAAGGATATGGTTCATGACAACCTCCGTGGGGCCGGACTTCTAGGCCCTCGAGCTGAAAGAGGTTGCATTCTGCGGGACGCGAACGCCGCCGTAATTAAGGCCCGCCAAATAGTTCTCAAAAGTTCCAAACGGCGTCTAACTCTTTGTTTTCACGCAATTCCTCCAGGGAAAGCGCTGTGCGCTTCTCCGGGGCAAACCGCTTCGCACTTTTCCTGGAATTGCTCTATAGATGCGCCATGCAGGGAGAGCGCTTTGCCTTTGGCCCGTTCGTGCTCGATGCCGGTGCGGGAACGCTGCTCCGGAACGACGTCCCCGTGGCCATCGGCTATCGCGGGCTGAAGCTGCTCGCGGCGCTGGTCGCAAGGGCCGGCGAAATCCTTGAGAAGGCCGAACTCATGGATGCTGCGTGGCCCGGCACGGCCGTCGAGGAAGGCAACCTCACCGTCCAGATCGCGCAATTGCGCAAGCTGCTCGGTCCGCCCGGCATTGCGGGTGAAGGGGGCGGCGAATGGATCGCCACTGTTCCACGCGTCGGCTACCGCTTCACGGGAGCCGTCGAACAGCTCGCCGGCGCCAAGCGAAAACCGTTGCCGCTGCCTGACAAACCATCGATCGCGGTGCTGCCCTTCGTCAATTTCAGCAACGATGCCGGGCAGGACGCTTTCTGCGACGGCTTGACCGAAGACCTGATCACCGACCTGTCGAGGATCTCCGGCCTGTTCGTCATCGCGCGCAATTCGACCTTTGCCTACAAGGGAAGGGCGATGGATGTGCGCGAGATCGCCAGGGAACTTGGCGTCCGCTACCTGCTGGAGGGCATTGCGCGGCGTGACGCGGGGCGCGTGCGCATCAACGCACAGCTGGTCGACGCGGCGAGCGGCGACCATCTCTGGGCGGAACGCTTCGACCGCGGCCTGGACGATATCTTCGCCGTCCAGGACGAGGTGACCGCCAAGATCGTGGAGGCGTTGCTCGGCCGGCTGCGCGCGCCGCCGCCACGCAACCGGCCCACCAATCTCGATGCCTACGATCTGTGCGTGCGGGCGCGCAAGCTGATCGACGATTCGCCGCAGACGGCACGGGAAGCGCATCTGATGCTGACGCGCGCGGTTGCGCTCGACCCCGACTACGCCGAGGCCTATCGCTGGCTCGCCATGAACCACTGGATGGGATGGGTGCACTGGGGCGAGCCGATCGACCCCAACCGCCGCATTGCCCTGGACCTGGCGCGCAAGGCGGTCGCGATCGATCCGAACGATGCCGGCTGCCACTGGGTGCTCGGCAATTTGCTTGCCTATGAGCATGATTTCGCCGAGTCGGATGCCGAATTCGCCAGGGCGTTCGAACTCGACCCCAACGAGGCCGATGCCTGGGCGACATTGTCCGACATAACGACGCTCGCCGGGCGGGTGGAGGAGGGCCTGCAGCAGATCCGCAAGGCGTTCCGGCTGAACCCGTTCCCGGCAAGCTGGTACTATCTGACGCTCGGCCAGGCGCAATATGCGGCGCGCGACTACGCTGCCGCCGTCGAGACGCTGCGCCGGGACGAGACCTACCGCACCAGCTCACGCCGCTTCCTTGCGGCAAGCCTTGCGCAACTTGGCCGGCTCGACGAAGCGCGCGCGGAGGTCGAGCTGTTCCTCGTCGGCAACCCGCATTTCACGACCCGCCACTGGGTGATGACCGAGCCGTTCCGCGACGACGCGACGCGTGAGCATTTCATCGAGGGCTTCCACAAGGCCGGCCTTCCGGACTGACGCGCCGGAATGACCGCCTGCACTGGATCCCCGATCACGGCACCAGGTCGATCGTCTCGGTCGTGTGCTCCACGCAGATGAAACAGCAGGTATCGCAGGGCTGGTCGTTGTCTGGCCCGACGCCGGCGGAAATCTTGTCGTTCCCATCGACCCAGGCGCCATAGCAGATGTGCTCACCCTGGTTGCACGAAAGCGGCACCGATTTCTGCGAGCCCGGCTCGACAAGGAACACCTTGTCATTGCCAGGCCAGACGGTCTCACGGTCGCGGCTGAACAGCTCGACCGCGACCGCCTCCTTGCGCAGGTTCTTGACGAAAAAGGCCATGTCGGCGGCATCGGCCGAATTGGCCAGGACCAGTGCCGCCAGCGCAACCATGCGAAACAGCGTCACCGCCGACCTCCCCGAATCATTCGCGAGCAGGTTCGCACGGCCGCCCGGAACTAGGAAGACACGCGGCCCTCCGCAGTGATCTCACGCCCCAGCCTGACCACTTCACGCGCCAGCAGATCGAGATCGTCGCGGCGGGTGCGATGATTGGTGATCGCCACACGCAGCCAGTGCTCGCCATGCACGGTGGTATCGGAGAGTGCCGCGATGCCTTGCTCCTGCAGCCGCAGCATGATCTCGGTGTTGAGCGCCTTCAGTGCTTCGCCCGCCAAACCGGGCTGGTAGCGGAAGCAGACGATGTTGATGGTCGGCGCTGCCGCCAGTTCCAGCAAAGGCTCGGCCTCGATCAGCCCGGCCAGATAGGAGACCTGCGCGATGTTCTGGTCGATCAGGCGGCCGAATTTTTCGACGCCATGCTCCTTCAGCGCCATCCACACTTTCAGGGCGCGAAAGCCGCGCGAGGTCTGCAGGCCATAGTCGTGCAGCCATTCGCCGGATGCGAGGCCGCGCGGCGTCGATTCCAGGTATTCCGGCGTCACCGCGAAGGTCCGGCGGTGCGCTGTGGCATCCCTGACCAGGGCACAGCCGACCTCGAACGGCGCGTGCAGCCATTTGTGCGGATCGAGTGCGATCGAATCGGCCCATTCGATGCCGGCAATGCGGTGGGCGTTTTGCGGCGCGATCGCGATCAGCGCGCCAATACAGCCATCGACATGAAACCAGAGTCTTTCCTCGTGCGCGAGTTTGGCAAGCGCCCTGAGATCGTCGATCGCACCGGTGTTGACCGTACCGGCATTGCCGATGACGCAGGCCGGCGTGACGCCGGCTGCCCGGTCCTCGGCGATCGCCGCGCGCAAGGCCGATGTGTCGATGCGCAGCCCGGCATCCGTCGCGATCCGGCGCAGCGCCCGGTTGCCGAGCCCGAGCGCTTCCATCGCCTTGCGATGGCAGGAATGGATCTGGTCCGAGCCGTAGAAGCGCAGCGGTTTTTCGATGGCGGCGACGCCGTGTTCGCGCACATCGATGCCGGCCTTGACATTGCGCGCCACGGTCAGCCCGATGATATTGGCCATCGAGCCGCCGCTGACCAGCGTGCCGGAGGCCGATGCCGGAAAGCCCAGCATCTGCTTGCACCAGTTCACCACCTGGTTGTCCATCAGCCCGGCGGCGTGGTTGCCGCCGCCGAGATTGGAGCCCTGGATCGCCGCCAGGAAATCGCCGAGCGCGCCGGTGAAGTTGCTCGACCCCATGTACCAGGACCAGAAGCGCGGATGGATGTTGCCCATGGGATAGGACATCACGGTGCGCGAGACCTCGCCGTAGACGGCGGCAAGCGGTGCCGGCGAGCGCGGCAACGGGGCGGTGAAGAAGTCCCGCACATCGGCCGGCATCTCCCGCCACACCGGGCGGTCGCGCACGTCGCGCAGATAATCGACGGCATCGTCGACGACCCGGTGCGACAAGGCCTGCACATCGGCCCAGTCGGCGGGGTCAAGCGTTTCCTCGGCCACCATGCCGACGGTGTCTCGCGCGATGTCCATGACTGCCTCCGTCAAGCCGCCGGAAACTGGCAGCCGGGCGTCGAGCGCGACAGCGCCAACTCGTCGGCATCCATTTCGGCCTCGATGCCGTCGAACAGCGGTGTCGACATGTAGCGCTCGCCAGTGTCGGGCAACATGCACAGGATCACCGATCCCGCCGGCGCCTTCTCCGCGACCTGCCGCGCCACGGCGAAGGTGGCGCCGCCGGAAATGCCGGTGAAGATGCCTTCCTTCTGGGCTAGCGCCCGCGCCCATTTGATGCCCTCTGGCCCTGCGATCGGCATCACCTCGTCATAGAGGCTGGCTTCGATCGCTTCCTGCAGGACATTGGGGATGAAGTCCGGCGTCCAGCCCTGGATCGGGTGCGGCTCGAAGGCCGGGTGGCTGGCGGCGGGGGCGCCATCGGCAGCGCGCTGCTGCGCCTTGCCGCTGCCGATCAGTTGCGCATTGGCCGGCTCGGAGAGCACGATGCGGGTATCGGGCCGTTCGCGGCGCAAGACTCGCGCCACGCCGACGACGGTGCCGCCGGTGCCATAGCCGGTGACGAAGCAATCCAGCCGCGAGCCGGCGAAATCGTTGATGATTTCGCGCGCGGTCGTCGCCTCGTGGATGGCGGCATTGGCGGCCGTCTCGAACTGGCGGGCGAGGAACCAGCCATTGGCCTCGGCCAGCTCGACCGCCTTCTTGTACATGCCAAAACCCTTTTCGGCGCGCGGCGTCAGCACCACCTTGGCGCCGAGCATGCGCATCAGCTTGCGGCGCTCGACCGAAAAGCTGTCGGCCATGGTGACGACCAGCGGATAGGCCTTTTGCGCACAGACCATGGCGAGGCCGATGCCGGTGTTGCCGCTGGTCGCCTCGACCACGGTCTGGCCAGGCTTCAGCGCGCCGCTACGTTCGCCCTCCTCGATGATGTTGAGCGCCAGCCGGTCCTTCACCGAGGCGCCCGGGTTGAAGAACTCGGCCTTGACGTAGATGGTCGCATGGGCCGGCGCGAGATTGTTGATGCGCACCGCCGGCGTGTCGCCGACAGTGTCGAGAATGCTGTCGAACAGGCGGCCGCGCCCGGCGGTGGTCCTGATTTTCTGTTTGTTCAACATCGTTGATCTCCTCGATCGTGTTCATTTTCACGGACCGGTTACAAACCGGCGGCCCGGGCGGCGAGCTTTCGAGACCTTGCCGCGCTAGGAGTAATGTGCCGGCGATGCGGCAATGACCGCTGCCGGCGCGAAATTCGCCGCAGGATGCGCCAGATCGTGTTTGGTGATAAAGCAGGGGCCGACAGGCCAGCGTGGGAGCAGGCGTGGAAACGGACGTGGAATCCGCACCATCGAGCCAGGACGGCGGAATGCCGGGCCTGTCCGTGCGCCTGCTCGGCCAATTAGCGATCACGCGTAACGGTGTGCCGATGGCACTGCCGGCCTCGCGCAAGCTGCGGGCGCTGCTTGCCTATCTGGCGCTGGCGCCGCACCCGGTGGGGCGCAGCCGCCTGTGTGAACTTCTGTGGGACGTGCCCAACGATCCGCGAGGCGAGCTGCGCTGGTGCCTGAGCAAGTTGCGCGGCGCTCTCGACACGCCGGACCAGCGCCGTGTCCGCACGCAGGACGATACGGTCGCGCTCGATCTCGGCGGTTGCCTTGTCGATGCGTTGGAGATCAGCCATGCGGCCACGCACGGGATCGACACGCTCGATGCCGAGCGGTTGCGAGCGCTGGCAGAACTCTTCGCCGGCGATTTTCTCGACGGGCTGGAATTCGAACGCAATCCGCACTTCAACAGCTGGCTGATCGGCCAGCGCCGCCGCTTCCGGTCCGTCCACGCGGCGGTGCTGGAACGGCTCGTCGCGAGCCTGCCCACGGACTGCGACGAAGCGACCGCCCATCTCGACAGATGGGTGGAACTCGCGCCTTTCGACGGGCGCGCGCATACGACGCTGCTGGCGAGCCTCGCCCGGCGCGGCGAGATCACCGCGGCCGAGAAGCATCTGGCGGTGGCGGCACAGCTGTTCCAGTCGGAAGACCTGGATTTCGCCCCGCTCCGGACAGCCTGGCGGGTGATCCGCGACCAGCAGTCGTCTGCCTCGCCGCGGCCGCAGCCGGCCTGCCTATCCACAGCATCGCAATTGGGGGCAACACTAGACCTTGGTCCACTCGACTCCGGTCCACTCGAGCCGAGCCATACGTCGCTGGCGGTGATGCCGTTTATTGAGGAATCCGGCCTGCGCGGCGGGCTGGCCGATGGCCTTACCCACGACATCATCACCCGTCTCGCCAAGCTGCGGGATTTCTTCGTCATCGCGCGCGGATCGGTCTTCGCACTGGCCGACAAGGGCATCGCACCCGAGGAGGCCGGTCGCCGGCTGAAGGTCGACTATGTCGCCACCGGCACGGTGCGCAGCATGGCCGGCCGCCTGATCGTCAGCGTCGAACTCGTCGAGGTGCGTACCGCCAGGATCGTCTGGGCCGAGACCTTCGAGCGCCGTCCGGACGACATTTTTGCCGTGCTCGACGACGTCGGCGACAGCATCGTGTCGTCGATCTCGGTGGAGGTCGAGACCGTCGAGCGTAACCGAGCCCTGCTGAAGGCGCCCAACTCGCTCAACGCCTGGGAGGCCTACCACCGCGGCCTCTGGCACATGTATCGCTTCACCCAGGCCGAGAACGAAACGGCGCGGCATTTCTTTGCCAGGGCCTTGCAGCTCGATCCGACCTTCGCCCGCGCCTATGCCGGCCTGTCCTTCACCCACTGGCAGAACGCCTTCCAGCGCTGGGGCGACCGCGACCGGGAAAGCGCGCTGGCCTTCGAGAGCGCCGGCCAGAGCCTGCTGGTCGACGACCACAATCCGGCCGCGCACTGGGCAATGGGGCGGGCGCTGTGGCTGCGCGGCGAACAGGAAGGCTCGCTCGGCGAACTGGAACAGGCGGTGAAACTCAGCCCCAATTTCGCACTCGGCCATTACGCGCTGTCCTTCGTCCACTCGCAATCGGGCGACCCGAAGGCGGCAATAAGCTCCTCAGACCATTCGCGCCATCTCAGCCCGTTCGACCCGCTGCTGTTCGGCATGCTGGGCGCGCGGGCGATGTCGCATGTCCGACTCGGCCAGTTCGAGGAGGCAGCCGTATGGGCGCTGAAGGCGGCGGCGCGGCCGAACGCGCACGCCATCATTCTGGCGATCGCGGCACATTGCCTGGCGCTGGCGGGGCGGCTCGACGAGGCGCGCGGCTTTGCAGCCGCGATCCGCAAGACGTTGCCGGATTACCGCGCCGACGATTTCATCGGCACGTTCCGCTTCGAGCCCGACGCCGAAGCGTTGTTCCGGCAAGGCGCCAGGCGGATCGGGCTCGGCTGATTTTAGGTTTGAATCGCCTGCGTTAACGAAGTCGGCAGGAGTTGCTTAACCGTTCACGGCTATGTGACCTCCGGGGGGCCATGGCAAAGTGAGTATGATGAGCAACAGCCCCGACAAGCGCAGCGAATGGCGCGCCATCCTTCATGTACAGGCCCGCGTCGCCGTGCTGTTCGTTCCGGTCGTGGCCAGCCTGCTGCTCATCGCCGCGCTTGCCGGCAACGATCGCAAGTCCGTTCCCGATGTTGACCGGACCATCACCGGTTCGGTGCGATAGATCAGACCGGCCCGCTTTTCCCAGCTCGCCGAAGCACTCAGTAAAATCGCGGGATCGGGCCGTTCTGCGGGGTGGTACGGTCGCCGAGGTCGAGAAAGATCTCGTCGACATAGCACCAGCCCCAGCCTTCCGGGGGGTCATAGCCCTCTATGACGGGATGGCTGGTGGCATGAAAATGCTTGGTGGCGTGGCGGTTGGGGGAATCGTCGCAGCAACCGACATGGCCGCAGGTGCGGCAGAGCCGCAGATGCACCCACCACGAGCCGCTCTTCAGGCATTCCTCGCAGCCAAGCGCGCTCGGCGTCACGTCCTTGATCCCAGCCGCGTGTCTGCACTCGTCCGCCATCACACTCCCCCGACCAGTTGAGGCGCGTCGGCATGGCTGCCTTCCCGCCCAAGAAATGCATGCAATGCGGCCACCACCTGGGCGCCTTCGCCGACAGCCGCCGCGACGCGTTTGACGGAGCCGGAGCGCACGTCGCCGATGGCGAACACGCCGCTGCGGCTCGTCTCCATCAGGCCATGCGCCGATGCTATGTCCGATCCGGTGCGGATGAAACCCCTGGCATCCAGCGCCACGTCGGATTGGGCGAGCCAGTCGGTGTTCGGGTCGGCGCCGATGAACAGGAAGAGATGGCGGATCGGCCGCGTCGTTAAGGCGCCGCTCGAGCGGTCGCGCCAGCGGACCGTGGCAAGATTGCCTTCCTCGCCGTCCAGCGCCTCGACCTCGGTGCCGGTCAGCACCTCGATGTTCGGCTGCGCCCTGATGCGCTCGACGAGGTAACGCGACATCGAGGCTTCGAGACTGCCGCCACGCGCCAGCAGCGCCACTTTCCTGACATGGCTGGCCAGGAAGACGGCCGCCTGGCCAGCCGAATTGCCGGCGCCGACCAGTGCCACTTCCTGGCCGCCGCAAAGCCGTGCCTCGATGGGCGAGGCCCAATAATGCACGCATGTGCCCTCGAACTCGGCGAGATTGGCGACATCGAGGCGGCGATAGCGCGCGCCGCTGGCGATCACCACCGAGCGCGTGCGCACCGTCTCGTCGTCGCCGACCGCAAGCTGGTAGCGCGCGCCGTCGGTGGCGGCGCCGAGCAGCTTCACCTCGTCGGGAATGACCATCTCGACGCCGAATTTCTGCGCCTGGTTGTAGGCGCGCGCCATCAGCGCCATGCCGGTAATGCCCGTGGGGAAGCCGAGATAGTTCTCGATGCGCGCCGAGGCGCCCGCCTGCCCGCCGAAGGCACGGCAATCGAGCACGATGGTCGACAAGCCTTCGGAGGCCGCGTAGACCGCCGCCGCCAGCCCGGCCGGCCCGGCGCCGACAATGGCGACGTCATAGACCTTGCTGGCGTCGACCGGCCGCAGCAGGCCGATGCAGCGGGCGAGGTCTTTTTCCGCGGGATTGAGCAGCAGCCTGCCGTTCGGGCACAGCACGACCGGCAAATGGTGGGGATCGACATGGAAGTGCTCGAACAGGGTCTTCGCGCAAGGATCGGTTTTGGAATCGAGCACGCGGTGGGGCTGGCCGCTGCGGGCGAGAAATCCCTGCAGGCGAAGGACATCGCCATTGTCGGCCGGCCCGACGATGATCGGACCGATCGTGCCGCTCTCGAGCAGCCCGACGCGGCGCAGGATCAGCGCCCGCATGATGCGCTCGCCGAGATTGGCCTCCTGCACCATCAGGTCGCGCAGCCTCTGCGAGGAGATGACGAACGCCTCGACCGGCTCGGCGGCCTGCGCATTGACCAGCGAGGGACGGGCCGAAAGCTGCGCCAGTTCGCCGACGAAGCTGCCTGGACCATGGGTGACGATCGTCTCGCGCCGGCCGAGCTTGCCGTCCTGCGTGATGTCCACCTTGCCCGACAGGACGACGATCAGCCCCGGGGACACATCGCCGGCCTCGAATATGTGCTCGCCGGCGGCATAGGCGCTGGCCTCACCGAACCGGCGCATGCGCTCGATGTCGGCCTCGGCCAGCGTCGGGAAGGCCTGATCGCGGCGGGCGCCGAAGATCGTGGTGGCGGATTGAGACATGGGAGCGAGCGTAGCGAAGCGGGAGCGCGGTTTGAAGCGGTTTGTGTGGGGACTGGCCAGGAGGGGAGGTCATTGGGCAAGAAAAAAGCCCGGACGAACCGGGCTTTTTTCTTGAGCTTCTGAACCGATCGAATGGTTCGAAACGGGAATTTGGTGCCCAGAAGAGGACTCGAACCTCCACTCCTTGCGGAACACGGACCTGAACCGTGCGCGTCTACCAATTCCGCCATCTGGGCTGGTGCGGGCTCAATAAGCGGGCAAGCGATTGCTGTCAACGCGCTTTTTGGAACAGGACGCCAAAAGCTGGGAAGTCGCTTTAGCAAAGCTGGTGGAGGCCCGCCGCCGCAACTCGCCAGCCGTCAGCCTTCCAGCACTTCCTTCGAGGCCACGGTCGAATCGGCGTTGAGCTGGTAGATGACAGGCACGCCAGTGCCGAGTTCCAGCTTGACGATCTCCTCGCCCGACTTGCCGTCCAGCGCCATGATCAGCGCGCGCAGCGAGTTGCCGTGGGCGGCGACCAGCACGGTGCCGCCGCGCAGCACGTGCGGCTGCAGATCGTGCAGGTAGTAGGGCCAGACGCGGGCGCCGGTGTCCTTCAGGCTTTCACCGGCGGGCGGCGGTACGTCGTAGGAGCGACGCCAGACATGCACCTGCTCCTCGCCCCATTTCTGGCGCGCATCGTCCTTGTTGAGGCCGGAAAGGTCGCCATAGTCGCGCTCGTTCAGCGCCTGGTCGCGAATGGTCTTCAGGTCGCTCTGGCCGACGGCGTCGAGAATGTGCTGGCAAGTCTTCTGCGCCCGGACCAGCGCCGAGGTGAAGGCAATGTCGAATTTCAGGCCGCGCGCCTTGAGCTTCAGGCCGGCGGCCTTGGCCTCGGCGTGGCCCTGCTCGGTCAGGTCGACGTCACGCCAGCCGGTGAACAGGTTTTTCAAATTCCATTCGCTCTGGCCGTGGCGCACGAGCACGAGAGTTCTCGACATTTTTGCTCCTCTGGGGTCTGAGCATTCCAGGAAAGTGTGTAGCGGTTTTCCGTCCGAACTTGCGTAAGAACGAAGATGGTTCAGGGTCGTTTCAGGCAAGCCCGAGCACGTCCCGCATTGAGTAAAGGCCCGGCTTCCTGCCGCGCGCCCAAAGTGCGGCCTTGACCGCGCCGCGGGCGAAGATGGCGCGGTCCTCGGCATGGTGGGACAGCGTGATGCGCTCGCCGGTGCCGGCCAGGATCACGCTGTGGTCGCCGACCACCGAGCCGCCGCGCAGCGCGGCGAAGCCGATCGAGCCGGTTTTTCGCACACCCGTATGGCCGTCGCGTGAACGCACGTCGTTGCCGGCCAGTGCAATGCCGCGCCCGGCGGCGGCGGCCTCGCCGAGCAGAAGCGCGGTGCCCGAAGGCGCGTCGACCTTGTGCCTGTGGTGCATTTCGAGGATTTCGATGTCGAAATCATCGGCATCGAGCGCGCGCGCCGCCTGTTCGACCAGCACCGCCAGCAGGTTGACGCCGAGGCTCATATTGCCCGACTTGACGATGGTCGCGTGGCGCGCGGCGGCAGCGATTTTCGCATTGTCGTCGACCGAACAGCCGGTCGTGCCGATGACATGGACGATGCGCGCCTGCGCCGCGTAGCCGGCGAACTCGACCGTCGAGGCCGGGGTGGTGAAATCGAGCACGCCGTCGGCCCTGGCGAAGACCGGCAGCGGATCGCTGCCTATCGGCACATCGATGCGGCCGACGCCTGCCAGTTCGCCCGCATCCTTTCCCAGATGAGGCGAATCCGCGCGCTCGACCGCGCCGATGACGCGGGCGCCCGGAATGGCATGGATGGCGCGGATCAGCGTCTGGCCCATGCGGCCGGCCGCGCCGACCACCACAAGTCCCATATCGCTGGCCGGCTCGCCTGATGTTGCCGATGTTTCGCTCATGCCGTGCTCCCGGCGATGTTCTCGGTCTCTAATTCCCGAACCGAAGTCTCGGCCGGCACGCTGTCGTCGACAAGCCCCAGGCCCTTGACGCCCTGTATGCGGTGGAAACGGGCATAGACGCTGTGCGGGTCGGCCATCAGCGAGGCGTGCGTGCCCTCTTCGACCAGATGGCCCTGTTCCAGCACGATGATGTGGTCGGCATTGACCACGGTCGACAGGCGGTGCGCGATGACGATGGTGGTGCGCCCTTCCATGACCTTGGTGAGCGCCTGCTGGACACGGGCTTCGGCTTCGTTGTCGAGCGCCGATGTCGCCTCGTCGAGCAGCAGGATCGGTGCCTGGCGCACGATGGCGCGGGCGATCGACACACGCTGGCGCTGGCCGCCGGAAAGCGTGGCGCCATTCTCGCCGACCGGCGTGTCATAGCCTTGCGGCTGCTGGCGGATGAACTCGTCGGCCGCGGCCAGTCGCGCGGCCTGTTCGATCTCGGCGTCGGTCGCCGAGGGGCGGCCATAGCGGATGTTGTCGCGGATGGTGCCTTCGAACAGGTAGGGCGCCTGCGAGACATAGGCGATCGAGCCGCGCAGCGACTGTTTGGTGACCTTGGAAATGTCCTGGCCGTCGATCTCGATCGTGCCGCTCTCGACATCGTAGAAGCGCTGCAGCAGCGCCACCAGCGTCGTCTTGCCGGCGCCGGATGCACCGATGACGGCGGTCATCTTGCCGGCGGCGGCGACGAAGCTCAGACCCTGAAGGACAGGCGCCTCCTCGACATAGCGGAAGGACACGTTGTTGAAGCGCACTTCGCCGGTGGTGAAATGTGCCTGTGTGGCGCCTGGAGCGTCGCCCTGCTTCGGCTCGAGGTCGAGCAGTTCGTAGATCATGCGCGCGTTGACCAGTGCCCGTTCCATGCCGACCTGCATGCGCGCCAGGCGCCGCGCCGGATCATAGGCCAGGATCAGCGCGGTGATGAACGAAAAGACCGCGCCCGGCGGCTGGCCCAGAACCAGCGCCCGGTAACCGGAATAAGCGATGACGGAGGTGACGGCGAGACCAGCCAGCATGTCGGAGATCGGCGACAGCCGTTCGGAGACGCGGGCAATCTTGTTGGAGCGCTGTTCGGCGTCGTTGGCGAGCTTGCCGATGCGGCCCGACAGCTCGTCCTCCATGGTGAAGGCCTTGACGATGGCGATGCCTTGCGTGGCTTCCTGAACCGCGCCGATCAGCCGCGAATTGATGAGCACCGATTCCCGGGTTATGCGCCGTACGCGGCGGGTGAGGTAGACGACGGCCCAGATCAGCGGCGGCCCGATCAGCAGCGAACTGAGCGACAGGACCGGATCCTGGTAGACCATGACGCCGAGAAGCCCGATCAGCGTCACGGCGTCACGGGTAATCGAGGTCAGCGTCAACGACAGCAGGTCGCGGATGCCGCCGACGTTTTCGTTGACCTGCGCCGCCAGCCGGCCGGAGCGTGTGTCGTTGAAGAAGCCCACGCCGAGCTTCATCAGGTGATCGAAGATGCGCTTCTGGTAGCGCGCCACCAGATTGTTGCCGATCTTGGCCAGCGCCACCGCCTGGCCATAGCCGGCGAAGCCGCGCAGCAGGAAGGCCGCCATGAAGCCGGCGCAGATCCAGACGATCGCATCGCCTCGCCGTTCGTAGAAGATCTGGTTGACCATCGGGGCCATGATCCAGGCCGTGAAGGCGGTCGTGCCCGAAACGATCAGCGAGCAGGTGATGACCATCACATAGGTCCAGCGATAGTCATGGCTGTTCTCAGCGAGAATGCGGCGCAGCACCGCTGTGACCTCGCCGGGCCGGGCTTTCAGCTTGTTTGGAGTTTGAAGTGTCAAATCAGAGGGCTTTGTCGGTTTCGGCTTCCCGTGGCCGGGCAATTCGGCACCCCTATTAACGCCAAGCAGCCGGCTTGCCTATGCCTTGGGGTGACTAACTTCGTCGCGCCAGCGCCGGCCCGATGTCTGGACACCGAACAGCGAGGGGTTCCTGGCATAGGCGGCAAGGCCGAGGAGCGCCGCCAGCGGATGGGTGATGACATAGACCGGCATGGTGCGCATCAGCGCGCCGTGCGGCGCCTTGTCCTCGAAGGCGGCGCGGAAATTGCCCTCCTTCAGCGCCGGTACGATCTTTTGCGCGATGCCGCCGGTGAGGAAAACCCCGCCCCGGCTCATGAACACCAAGGCAAGGTCGCCGGCGGTGCGGCCCAGGCAGGTGACAAAAGTCTCCAGCGCTTCCTGCGCCACGGGATCGGTCTTGGCCAGCGCCGCAGCGGTGACCTCGGCCGGCGTGGTGAAGGGCGATGGCTTGCCGTCCGCCCTGGCCACCGCCCGGTAGACGTTGACGAGGCCTCGCCCGGACAGGATCTGCTCGCCCGAAATGCGGCCGTCGAGCTTCTCGATGTGCGGGAATACCTGGAAATCGCGGGCCGAACGCGGCCCGATGTCCATATGGCCGCCTTCGCCGGGCACCGGTATCCAGTGATGCAGCGCGTGGACCAGCCCGGCGACGCCGAGCCCGGTTCCCGGTCCCAGCACGACGCGGCCGGCATTGGGCTCCGGCGTGCCGCCGCCGATCTTTTCCATCTGCTCTTCGCCGAGCGCGACGACGGCCAGCGCCTGCGCCTCGAAATCGTTGAGCACGACGATGTCGCTCAGGCCGAGGCTGGCGAACATCTGCCGGGGCTTGACGACCCAGGGACAGTTGGTGAGTTCGATCTCGTCGCCATCGACCGGACCGGCCACCGCCAGCACAGCCGAATTGGGTCGGACCGAGGAGCGATCGAGCACGGCCGACTGGATCGCCTCGTCGATGGTGCTGTAATTGGCGGTCTGGACGATGGTCGGCTCGCCGGCCTCGGAATTGGCGTCGAGCACGATCGAAAAGCGCGCATTGGTGCCGCCGATATCGCCGATCAGGATCGGAAACCGCAGCAAAGTCTCGTCGTCGCCTGCGCCTGGCATGCTCTCGTCCGTCCCCCGGCGCCCTCGATGGCGTTTCGCCGTTCTTCCGTTGACTAGCGCATGAGTTTGAAAAGGGAAACGGTTTTCGGACCCGGCGACGCACAGGGAGAGGTTCTGCGGCCAAACGGCCACTGTTTCATGAAAGCAGGCAGCTAAACCGATTGAGCTTGCCGACGGCGCCCGACAATCACTTCGCGGGCGGGCGTGGACGCGGCACCGGCACGCCTACCTCGGGTGTCGCCGTGAAGGCGTTCAACGCGCTTGGCAGGCCGGCCGCACTGCTGGCCGTGACGGCGGGCAGCGACGGCGCTTCGGGCTCGGGCGCGGGTGCCGCCACTGCGATCGGCACCGTGTCGCCGTGATAGGTCGCGGCCTCGGCCGAGGCAGGCCCCGGCGCGTCGAGCACCGCGCGGCATTCCTTGGGCAGGTTGGCCATCATCATCAGGTCGCGAGCCTTGGGCGCATCCGGGTTCTTGTTGGGCCGCCACGGCTCCTGCGTGAACCACCAGGCCAGCGGCTTGCCGCAACCGTCATCATCCGGCGTCGCTTCCTGTGCCTTGCAGTTGGGCGAACCCGGCTGGCAGCCGACGCGCATGTGGAAATGATAGTCGTGGCCCCAGAACGGCCTGATCTTGCGCAGCCAGGAGCGGTCACCCTTGACCGTGTCGCAGAGCTTCTTCTTGATGCCCGGATTGACCAGGATGCGCTCGACCTGCGGATAGCTCGCCGCGCGCTTCAGCAACGCCGTATGTTGCGGCGTCCACAGCGCATCCTTCACCAGATGCGTCTTCTCGTCGACCATCAGCGTGGCGCTCATGGTCTCGCGCTGCGCCCTGGTCATCGTGCGGTCGGGCATCGGCGTCAGCCAGATATCGGCGTCGAGCCCGATCTGGTGCGAGGCATGGCCGGTCAGCATCGGGCCGCCGCGCGGCTGCGCGATGTCGCCGATCAGCAGGCCGGGCCAACCGTCGGCGACGGCATCGCGCGACAATCTCTCGATCAGCGCGATCAGCGCCGGATGGCCCCAGCGGCGGTTGCGCGATGGCCGCATTACCTGCCAGGTCGGACCATCCATGGGGATGGCGACGCCGCCGGAAAAGCAGCCCTTGGAATAGAAGCCGAAGGATTGCGCCGCGGTAGCCGTCGGCAGTTTCTCGGCGCCGAACAGGTCTTTTGCCCGTTCCTCGGCCGCTGCGGGCTGCGCGGCGAGACCTGCCAGGGCCAGCGCCGCCGCCAATACCGAATTTCTGGCGCCAGGCGATCGCGTCGATGATTTCATGAACCGCACCCCCCGTGCCTCCAACGCCGAATCATACCACGCCAAGCGCCGCGCTTCGATCATCCTAACCCCTTCGCGGCCTTCATCGGACTGCGCGGCGCGCCGTCGCGCCAGTCGCCGCTTGCCCACATATGGTCGAAGGCGGCGCGATAGTCGGGAAAGCGAAACCGATAGCCCGCCGCCTTGATCGCCGCATTGGCGACCCGCTTGTTCTCGCCATAGAAGGACCGCGCCATGGGCGAAAGTTGGGCGGTCTCGAAGGGAATTTCAGGCGGCGGTGCGACACCCATCAGCGAAGCGGCATAAGCTACTACATCCTGCGGCGGCGCCGGCTCATCGTCGGTGAGGTTGAAGATGCCGCCCGTATTGCCGCCGATCAGATGCCAGAGCGCGCCCGATATGTCGTCGCAATGGATGCGGTTGAAGACCTGGTCCGGCTTGACCAGCCGCCTGGCCGTGCCGTTTTCCAGATTGACCAGCGCGTTGCGGCCCGGACCGTAAATGCCCGACAGCCGCAGGATCGCCACCGGCCGGTCGATGTCCTCGCCAAGCTTCAACCAGTCCTGCTCGGCCTCGACCCGCATCGTCGAGCGCTTCGAAACCGGCCGGCACGCGGCCGTTTCATCGACCCAGGCACCGCCATGATCGCCATAGACCCCGACGGTCGAGAGATAGCCGATCCATTTCAGGTCAGGCATCCCTGCGATCGCCTCGCGGGCGGCATTCAGCACGGGATCGCCGGCTTCCTCCGGAGCGACGGAAATCACCAGATGGGTGGTTTTCTCGAGCGCTTCGCCGATTTCGCCGGTTAGCGCGCCATCGAACAGCAGCGGGGCGATGCCGGCTTGGCGCAGCGCTTCGAATTTTTCCTCGGAGCGCGTCGTGCCGAAGATCGGGGCGGCTCCCCTGTTGGCGCGGCCAAAGGCCTTGCCCGAATAGCCGGCACCGAAGATGAGGATCCGCTTTTCGTTCATGCATGCGTCCTGTTTGGCCGCGCCAGGCGCCATTCCTCTCGGACGGCGCCATCGCCCTCGCTCTTCAGGCCGTTCGCGGCCCGTTCGGCATATTCGGTTTCCGGCACCAGCCGCGCCAGCGCCCATATTGCCGCGCCCCGCACCAGCGGCGAGGCATCGCCGAGCAGGTCCCGGACGCTATCGGCAAGCGCGGCCTCGCCAGAATTGCCGGCGGCGATCAGCACGTTGCGGACAAATCGGTCGCGGCCGATGCGTTTGATCGGCGAGCCGGAAAAGAAGGCGCGGAAGGCAGCATCGTCGAGGGCCAAAAGGTTGGCGAGTTCAGGCTCGCGCAAATCGTCGCGCGCAGCGAGCTTGGCCTCCGAAGCCGCACTTGCGAACTTGTTCCACGGGCATGCCGCGAGGCAGTCGTCGCAGCCATAGATGCGGTTGCCGATCGCCTCGCGGAATTCATGCGGGATCGGCCCCTTGTTCTCGATGGTGAGATAGGAGATGCAGCGCCGCGCATCGAGCCGATAAGGCGCCGGAAACGCGTCGGTCGGGCAGGCGTCGAGGCAGGCGCGGCAGGAGCCGCAATGATCGATCTCGGCCGCGTCGGGTGCGAGCTCGGCCGTGGTGAAGATGGTGCCGAGGAACAGCCAGGAGCCGTGCTCGCGGCTGACCAGATTGGTGTGCTTGCCTTGCCAGCCCAGCCCTGCTGCTTCCGCCAGCGGCTTTTCCATGACGGGCGCGGTGTCTACGAATACTTTGACGTCGCCGCCCGCCCGCGCGACGATCTTGCCGGCGATTTCCTTCAGCCGGCCTTTCATCACCTCGTGATAGTCGCGGTTTTTCGCGTAGACCGAGATCGCGCCGCGGTCGCGCCGGGCCAGCACGTCGCGCGGATCATGGTCAGGCCCATAATTCATCGCCAGCACGACGATCGAGCGCACGTCGGGCCACAGCGTGGAAGGCTCGCTACGGCGCGCAACCGTTTCGGCGATCCAGTCCATGGTGCCGTGAAAGCCGTCGGCGACGAATTCGGCCAGCCGGGCCGGCGCCAGCGGGATCGCATCGGGAGTGGTGACGGCAACGGCATCGAAGCCGGCGCGCCGCGCCTCCGCGTCGATCAGCGCACGCAGTTTTGACGCGTCAGAAGTCGAGATCCGCATAGTGCGATACCGGCGACAGGCCGCGCACGCGGTCGGTCAAAAGCGGCCGGAACGAAGGCCGCGATTTCACCCGCGTGTACCATTCGCGCGCGGCGGGGTGTTCGCGCCAATCGATCTCGCCGAGATAGTCGAGCACCGACAGCGTCGCGGCGGCCGCCAGATCGGCATAGGTGACCCTGCCGCCGGCCAGCCAGTGACGGGTGCCGGCCAGCCAGTTGGTGTATTTCATGTGCTGGCGGATGTTGGCGCGCGCGGCGCGGATGGCGCCCGAATCGGGCGAGCCGCCGCCCGCCGTTTCCGGCATCACCGGCTTCAGCACGCGCTCGCGCACCAGATGGCGCGTCACTTCGCTTTCGGCCTTGTTGAGATACCAGTCGATCAGCCTGCGGATTTCGGCGCGCTGCATCGGGTCCTCGGCGAACAGCCGCTTGTCGCGCTTGAGCACACCGCGCGTCTCGTCGAGATATTCCGAGATCACCGTCGCACCGATGATCGGCACGTCGCCCTCGGCCAGCAGGATCGGCAGCGTGCCGGCCGGATTCAGCGCCAAGAATTCCTTGCGCCGCGTCCACGGCTTTTCCTCGATCAGCGCCAGCTCCTCGCCATACTCGCCAAAGGCGAGGCGGACGAAGCGGCAGGTGGCGAACATGGGATGGTGGAAAAGCGTCAGCATGGTTCCGCGATGATAAAGCGCACTAATGTGGTTTGGATTTGAAGTTCCTGCCCCTCAATGGCATCCGCGTTCAGGAACTTCAAATCCAAACCACATTAGAACTCAAAGTTGACAGTGTGGCTCAGAATCCGGAATTCGCGCATCGCGCTCGTCCCGGGTGTGGCGAATTCCGGATTGCCACACTGGCGAATCGCAGGGCGCACCGGTAAGTCTTGGCCGCCCGGTTAGCGGGCCGTCAGGGGTGTTGCGACCTATAGGGGGACTTCGGCGCCATGACAAGCAAGCCATTCTGTTAGCCGTCACGCCAACGCCGAGGTAGAAATGGAAAGCCAGACCATCGTCGAAGCCCTGCTGCTTGGCCTGCTGGAAGGCTTGACCGAATTCATCCCGGTGTCCTCGACCGGCCATATCCTGCTCGCCGGCCATTTTCTCGGCTTCCAGTCAACCGGCAAGGCCTTCGAGATCCTGATCCAGCTCGGCGCCATCCTGGCGATCCTCAGCGTCTATTTCCGGCGCCTGTGGCAGATGCTGCTCGACCTGCCGCATGACCGGCTGACGCGGCATTTCGTCATCGGGATCCTCATTGCCTTCCTGCCGGCCGCGGTCATCGGCGCGTTGGCGCACGACTTCATCAAGACGGTGCTGTTCGAATCGCCAAGACTGATCTGCATCATGCTGATCATCGGCGGCGTGGTGCTGCTGGTCGTCGACCGCATGAACCTCAAGCCGGTCTATCGCGACGTCGAGCGGTTTCCGACCAGGCTTTACCTGCAGATTGGGCTTTTCCAGTGCCTGTCGTTGATCCCCGGCACATCGCGCTCCGGCTCGACCATCGTCGGCGCGCTGCTCCTGGGTGTCGACAAGCGGGCGGCGGCGGAATTTTCCTTCTTCCTCGCCATCCCGACCATGGTCGGCGCCTTCGCCTTCGACCTGTTCAAGAACCGCAACGTGCTGACTTCTGCGGACCTGCCGATCATCGCCATCGGCTTCGTCGCCGCCTTCGTCACCGCACTGTTCGTGGTGCGCTTCCTGCTCGACTACGTCTCGCGCAACGGCTACTCGCTGTTCGGCTGGTGGCGGCTGGTGGTGGGTGTTGTCGGGCTGGTGACGTTGATGATCTGGGGGTGAGGAGCGGTCCGCACCTCCGCGCCTTCGTCATCTACGGGCGGAGCAAGGAATGCCCCGCCTCAACTCCTCCCATAAAACGCATTCGGGACATGCACGGGCCAGCGCCAGGGCAGCACGGCGACCATGTCGAAGCGCATCGACAGCCTGCCATAGTCCGGCTGGCGCGACAGCCAGATGTCGGCCGCACCCTCGATGCGGCGCTCCGATTCGTGGCCGATCGCGTCCATGGCTTCGATCAGCGTGCGGCGCGCCTTGACCTCGACGAACAGCACCAGGTCGCCGCGCCGCGCGATCAGGTCGATCTCGCCAAAGCGCGTGCGGTGGCGGCGCGCCAGGATGCGGTAGCCCTTCAGCATCAGCGCGGCAGCCGCCAGCCATTCGCCGCGATGGCCGCGCCGGTAGGCTTTTTGGCGGCTGGCGCTCGGGCGCTCAGCCACTGCCGGCTCCGGAACTTTGCTCGACCATGATCTCTGGACAAACGAAACCGTTTGTCCGAGAAAACCGGCTTCCACTTTTTGCATTCGCTGACCTTCGGTTCGGGATCATGGTCTGTCCTTGATCTCGAGCAGCCGCCGATAGAGCGCCTGCTTCTGGCCGCCGGTCATTTTAGCGGCTTCCGCCGCCGCCTTGGAGGCCGGCATTTCGGCGGCGAGCGACAAAAGCAGACGATCGATGTCTTCGGGTTCGTCGGCCTTGGCCTCGGCGGGGCCGATGCAAACGACGATCTCGCCCTTCGGCGTATCGGCCGCCGCATAATGGTCGGCCAGCACTTGCAGCGTGCCGGTGCGCATTTCCTCGAACGTCTTGGTCAATTCCCGGCCGATGGCGGCTTTGCGTTCGCCGCCCAGCGCCTCGACCATGGCGCCGAGCGACTCAGCCAGCCGGCGCGGTGACTCGAAGAAGATCAGCGTCGCCGGCACCGCCTTCAGTGCCTCCAGCCGCGACAGCCGCTGGCCAACCTTGACCGGCAAAAAGCCGGCGAACAGGAAGGCGTCGGACGGCAGGCCCGACGCCGTCAGCGCGGCAAGCGGCGCCGACGGGCCGGGGATCGGCACGACGCGAATGCCCTGGTCGAGCGCCTCGCCGACCAGCCTGTAGCCGGGATCGGAGACCAGCGGCGTGCCGGCATCCGAAATCAGCGCCACGCTCTGGCCGGCTTCGAGTGCCGCGATCAGCTTCGGCCCGGCCTCGCCGGCATTGTGTTCGTGATAGGCGGTGGTGCGGCGGCGAATGCCGTAGCGGTCGAGCAGCACGCGCGACACACGCGTGTCCTCGCAGGCAACGATGTCGGCGGCAGCCAGCGTCTCCAGCGCGCGCAGCGTGATGTCGGCGAGGTTGCCGATCGGCGTCGCCACCAGATAGAGCGCCGGATCGAGCGGACGAGCCGCGATCTCGGCCTGCCCGACCACATAGCTGCGCTTGCCTGTCTCGCCAGTCACCAATGCCGTCTCCGTTCAGGCCTATCTGGCCCGCCAAATCTTGTTTGGCATGGCTGGCGCCGGCTTGCAAAACTCGCACCGGTGTAAGGCAATCGCCATTCCTTCGCCACAGTAGGGAACGAAACCGGGTTTGGCAGATTTAGCCCCTGATTCCCAAGGGAGGACAGGATGGACAGCCTGACGATACAGGACGCTTTCGAGCCTTACTATGCCGGCCGCAGCCGGAGTGCCGCACGCCAGGACAAACGGCTGCCACCTCGGAACGACACCAGCCTGACCAAGCAGGCCGCGAGTGCCTTGCCAACAGACGTCAGGCTTTCCGACAACAAACCCGACAGCACGACGGAGCACTGACCGGACGATGCCCAATCGCTTCGATATCTTCATCACCCGTCTTGAAACGAAAACCGCCCGCAACGGCGTACCGCAATCTCCGATAGGCGACCAGCACCGTGGCCGCCGCGACAAAGACGGCGCCAAGCCGGTCCGGAGCGGCGAGACGCATGCAGAGAAGGAGCGCGGAAAGCACCGCCACAAACACGACGCCTGATCTGGCTCAGATCGGCGAGGCGGCCGCGAAGGCGGAGGGGCGAACGCCGGCCAGGCGCTCAGTCCAGATATCGTGAAACGCGCGCCTTCAGAAGCGCTATCAGCTCCGGGTCCATGAATTCGTAGTCGTCCGGGATGTCGAGGCAGATCACCTTGGCCGCCTTCAGGTTGGCCTTGAATTTCTTCTGCAGTTTCGTCCGGTGGATTTTCTCCATGACAAAGATGATGTCGGCCCAGGCGACAAGTTCGTGCGTCAGCGGAGTGTCGGCATCAAGATTGGTGCCGGCCGAGGCGACTTCTATGTCGCGCCGCGTGGAAAACACCTGCTCGGCGGTAGGGCTGCGCAAGCGGTTCTGGCCGCAGACGAAGAGGACGTTTTTCAAGGGTTAGCGCGCCAGGTCCGCCACCACGGCGTCGAGCACGATCATGCCGGCCGGCGTGGCGCGCAGCCGCGCATTGCCGATCGGCGCCACCAGCCCCTCACCCTGCAGCACCGACAGCCGCGCGCTCGATAGGCCGCGTCCGGAAAACGCCTCGTAGCGGGAGAGGTCAATGCCTTCGGCGAGCCTGAGCCCCATCAAAAGAAACTCGTCGGCCTCCTCGGAGCGCGTCAGGAGTTCGCCGCCGGTGATGCCATGGCCCTTGGCCTCGACCAGATTGGCCCAGGTCTCCGGCATTCTCTCGGCAATCGTCACCACGCGATGGCCGTTCTCGATGAAGCGGCCATGCGCGCCTGGACCGACGCCGACATATTCGCCGTAGCGCCAGTAGGTCAGATTGTGCCGGCTCTCGGCGCCCGGCCTGGCGTGGTTGGAAATCTCGTAGGCCGGCAGGCCGTGCGCCGATGTGATTTCCTGCGTCAACGCGTAGAGATCGGCGGCGTGGTCGTTGTCGGGAATGACGAATTTCTTCGCCGCGTGCAGCGCATGGAAGGGCGTGCCTTCCTCGATGGTCAGCTGGTAAAGCGACAGATGGTCGGCGGCATGGCCGATCGCCTGTTCGAGTTCCGCCTGCCAATCCTGCGGCGTCTGCCCGGGGCGCGCATAGATCAGGTCGAAGGACAGGCGCGGAAAGATTTCGCGCGCGAGCCCGATGGCGTGCAAGGCTTCCTCGACATTGTGCAGCCTGCCGAGAAAGCGCAAATCCTTGTCATTCAGCGCCTGCACGCCGAGTGAGACGCGGTTGACCCCCGCCGCCCGGTAGCCACGGAAACGCTCCGCCTCGACCGAGGACGGGTTGGCCTCGAGCGTCACCTCGATGCCATCAGGCACCGTCCAGTTCCTGGCCACCGCATCCAGAACCCTGGCCACCGTTTCCGGCTTCATCAGCGACGGCGTGCCGCCTCCGAGAAAAATGCTGGTCACGTCGCGCGGCCCGGTGCGCTGGCGCATCGTCGCCAACTCGGCCTCGAAGGCGGCGGCAAAGCGCTCCTGGTCGACCGGCTGGTGGCGGACATGGCTGTTGAAGTCGCAATAGGGGCACTTGGCCGCGCAGAATGGCCAATGCACGTAGACGCCGAAGCCGGGACCGCGGTCGAGCGCCATGGTGGTTGCGGGTCCGATCATGCGGAGCCAAGCCTGACCGAATCAAGCCGAGCTTGGGCGAATTTCTGGAAGGCGCGGGCGCGGTGCGACAGCGCCGTCGCCTGGCCTGGCTTCCAGCCGTGCTTTTCCTCGGCACTCATCTCGCCGAAGGTTTTGTCGAAGCCATTGGGCAAGAACACCGGATCGTAGCCGAAGCCGAGCTCGCCGCGCGGCGGCCAGACCAGCGTGCCCTCGGCCTCGCCGCGATAGTATTCGGCTTCGCCGTCGGGAAAGGCGAGGCAGATGACGGCGACGAAGCGGCCCGTGCGCTGTTCGGGCGTGGCGGCGCCGACTTCCTGCAACGCGACTTCGGTGCGCTGCATGGCCATGGCGAAATCGCGCGATCCCTCCGGCGTCTCGGCCCAGTTGGCGGTATAGACGCCGGGCGCGCCGTCGAGCGCGTCGACGCAGAGGCCGGAATCGTCCGACAGCGCCGGCAGGCCGGTCGCCTTTGCGGCGGCGAAGGCCTTGATGTAGGCGTTCTCCTCGAAGGTGGTGCCGGTTTCGTCCGGTTCGGGCAGGCCATACTCCTTGGCCGACTTCGCCTCGAAGCCGAATGGACCCATCAGGTCGGCGAATTCGCGCAGCTTACCGGCGTTGTGGCTGGCAACGACGATCTTCTTGCCATCTAGCGCATGGAGGTTTGGTGAATGCATCAAAGGCCCCAGATTCTTGGCTCGGCGAACTCGATCGAATTGCCCGAGGGGTCGCGTATATAGATCGAACGGCCACCTTGCGGCCATTCGAATTCGCTTTCGATGGCGATTTTCTTCGCCTGAAGATGTGTTCTCCAGCCGTCGATTTCAGCGGCGCTGGCGGCAAAGCACAGATGACCCTCGCCGACCGCGCCATGCGGCGGCACTTTCAGCTTCGCGTCCGGTGCGGGCGGAATTTTGGTCGCCTCGGCGTTGAAGACGAGCAGGACGCCAGGGCCGCAGCGGAAGAAAAGGTGGCGGCCGTCGACCTTGCCGAGCAGGGTGAGGCCGAGGACGTCGGTGTAGAAGTGTTCAGCGGCATTGAGATCGGTGACGTAGAGGGCGGATTCCAGGATGGCGGAGGGTATCACGAGGCGCCCCCCTCTGCCCTGCCGGGCATCTCCCCCTCAACGGGGGAGATTGGCAATTTCGATGTTGTCGCACACCCAGCAACGCTGAAAACCAGCGAAGGCCGAGACCGTATCCGATCTCCCCCCTTGAGGGGGAGATGGCCGGCAGGCCAGAGGGGGGCGTTCAAGCTCGGCATTAAACCCTACGCCACCGCCATCTGCTGCAGGCTGACCAGCCGGGAAATGCCCTTCTTGGCCAGGCCCATAAGCGTCGCGAACTGGTCCTCGGAGAAAGGTTCGCCCTCGGCGGTGCCCTGGATCTCGACGATGCCACCCTTGCCGGTCATGACGAAATTGGCGTCGGTGCCGGCCGAGGAATCCTCGACATAATCGAGGTCGATGACCGGCTGGCCGTCATGGATGCCGCAGGAAATCGCCGCGACATGGTCTTTCAGCACTTTCGAAACGCTGGCCATCTGCCGGGCTTCCATCCAGCGCAGGCAATCATAGAGCGCCACCCAGCCGCCGGTGATCGAAGCGGTGCGGGTGCCGCCGTCGGCCTGGATGACATCGCAGTCGACGGTGATCTGCTGTTCACCCAGCGCCTGCAGGTCGACCACGGCGCGCAAGGAGCGGCCGATCAGGCGCTGAATCTCCAGCGTGCGGCCGCCCTGCTTGCCGGCGGAGGCCTCGCGACGCATGCGCTCGCCGGTCGAGCGCGGCAGCATGCCGTATTCCGCCGTGACCCAGCCCTTGCCGGAATTGCGCATCCAGCCCGGCACCTTTTCCTCGAGGCTCGCGGTGCACAGGACATGCGTGTCGCCGAACTTCACGAGGCAGGAGCCTTCGGCGTGTTTGGAGACGCCGCGCTCGAAAGAGATGGCGCGCATTTCGTCGAATTGGCGTTTGGAGGGGCGCATTCGGCCTGCTTTCTTGTCAGTTTCTTGAAATCGTGGCCGGCTTTTAGACGCAAGGGGGGCAGCGCGCAAAGGAAAACGGACCGGCGATCTGACACAGACACCGAGGTGATCTGGCACAGACACCGAGGTGATCTGGCACAGACACCGAGGTGATCTGGCACAGACCCCGAGGTGATCCGACACAGACAGCCCGGGGTGATCCGGAACAGACACCGGTTGCGCGCGGCCTAACGAAGTCTATATCCTTAAACCGGAGGTTTTTGGCCAAATGACCAAGCCAGTCGATCCCGCGTCGCAGTCGCCCGCGCTTCAATCGCTCGACATGCGCTCGCGCGACATCTTCCGGCGCATCGTCGATTCCTATCTGAGGGACGGCGAGCCCGTGGGCTCGCGCAGCCTGTCGCGCATCCTGCCGTCCTCACTGTCGCCGGCTACCATCCGCAACGTGATGAGCGACCTCGAGCATCTCGGGCTGATCTACGCGCCGCATATTTCGGCCGGCCGTCTGCCGACGCAGGCTGGCCTGCGTTTCTTCGTCGATGCCTTCATGGAGCTTGGCGACCTCTCCGACGAGGAGCGCCGCGCCATCGAGGCGCAGGTGCGGGCCTCCGGCTCGGGGGCGACGCTGGAGCACATGCTGATCGAGGCCAGCCAGATGCTGTCGGGCATGTCGCGCGGCGCCGGCCTGGTGCTGGCCGCCAAGAACGAGGTGGCGCTGAAGCATATCGAGTTCATCCAGCTCGAGCCGACCAAGGCGCTTGCCGTGCTGGTGTCGCAGAATGGCGATGTCGAGAACCGCGTCGTCGAGCTGCCCGCCGGCATCACCGTCTCGCAGCTGCACGAAGCCTCGAATTTCCTCAACGCACATATTCGCGGCCGCACGCTGGCCGAGGCGCGCACCGAGATCGCGCGCATCAAGGAAGAGACGAGGGCGGCGCTCGACACGCTGTCGCAGGACCTCGTCGAGAAGGGACTGGCGGTGTGGGCGGGCGCCGAAAGCGGCCTGCCGGCCCGGCTTATCGTGCGCGGCCGCGCCAATCTGCTCGAAAACGTCACCGCCCAGGCCGACATCGAATTGCTGCGCCATCTCTTCGAGGACATGGAGACGCAGGATGGATTGATCCAGCTGCTCGACTTAGCCGAGGAGGGATCGGGCGTCCGCATCTTCATCGGTTCGGAAAACAAGCTGTTCTCGTTGTCGGGCTCGTCGCTGGTGGTGGCGCCCTATCGCGACAAGGACGCCCGCGTCGTCGGCGCGCTCGGCGTCATCGGCCCGACCCGGCTCAACTATGCCCGCATCGTGCCGATGGTTGATTATACGGCGCAGCTGATTTCCCGTATGCTGCGCTAAGGCATTGATATTCAGGTGATGCCGGCCTGCAAACGGCTGATACCTGCGCGTCCGGTGCCACCGTTTTCGACTCGGCCTGACCCGAATCTCGACATACCTTTGGTGCGACACCGAAGGACCGGCTGCAAAGGAGAAAAAGAATGGCGCTGGAATCATTCAAGGCCCAGATCAGCCTGCTGCTCGAAGAGATGGTCAACCAGCCGGAGGACCAGCACGAAATTCAGGAACAGCTGCGCGAAAAACTGCGGGAAATGCGCGCTATGGGCCTGCCGTTGCCGGCCGATCTCGTGGAACTGGAAAAGCGTCTGGACGACGATTTCTACGCTGCCGGGACCTGATCCCGGAAGTTTGCTCACCGTGCGTGACGGAACCCACGGACAAGCCGATCGTTAATTTCCTTCACGACCGAGCGGAGGAAGTGATGCGATTGGCCGGACTGGCGATGTCGGCACTGTTTCTCACGACCGCGGCTCTCGCCCAGCAGACCGACCGGCCCGTGCTCAAAGGCCCGGCAGCCTTCGGCGACTGGCGCGCCGATAAGCCCGGCGTGCGCCGGCTGATCAAGCCGGAAGACCTGCCGAGACCCTATGTCACCAAATCCGCCTCGAACGGCGCCGGCCTCACGGAGAGGCCGCAAGGCGCCAAGCCACAACTGCCGCCCGGCTTTTCGGCGGAACTCGTTGCGTCCGGCATCGACAATCCGCGTGTCGTGCGTGTCGCGCCGAACGGCGACCTGTTCGTCGCCGACAGCGAAGCCAACCAGGTCCGTGTCTACCGGCTGACGAACGGAAGCGCGAAAGCCGCGGAGAAAAGCATCTTCGCCGGCGGCCTCAACCAGCCCTATGGCATCGCCTTCCATCCACCCGGCAATGACCCGCAATGGGTCTATGTCGCCAACAGCGACAGCATCGTGCGCTTTGCCTACCGCAATGGCGATCTGAAGGCCTCGGGCGAACCGCAAACCATTGTCGACGACATCCCCTCGAGCCACCACTGGACCCGCGACATCGCCTTTTCCCCCGACGGCAAGACACTTTACCTCTCCGTCGGCTCCGGCTCGAATATCGCGGAGGACATGGGCAAAAGACCCAGAGGCGGGCTCGACGCCTGGGTCAAGTCGAAGCCGCTCGGCGCCAGTTGGGGTTCCGAGGCGGGCCGGGCCGAGGTGCGGGCTTTCGACCCCGACGGCAGGAATGGGCGCATCGTCGCCACCGGGCTGCGCAATTGTTCGGGCATGACCGTGCAGCCGGCGACCGGCGCGCTGTGGTGCGTCGTCAACGAGCGCGACGCACTTGGCGACAATACGCCGGCGGAATACGCGACGACGGTCAGGGAAGGTGCCTTCTATGGCTGGCCGTGGTATTACATCGGCAACAATGAGGACCCGCGCCACAAGGGCGAGCGTCCCGACCTCGCCGGCAAGGCTGATATTCCCGACGTGCTGATGCAGGCGCATTCGGCGCCGCTCAACATCGCTTTCTATGATGGCAAAAGCTTTCCGGCCGAGTACCAAGGCGACGCCTTCGTGGCCCTGCATGGCTCCTGGAACCGCGGCAACAGGACCGGCTACAAGGTGGTGCGGCTCAAGTTCAAGGACGGCAAGCCGACCGGTGAATATGAGGACTTCATGACCGGCTTTGTCGTCTCCAACGGCGAGGTCTGGGGCCGGCCGGTTGGCGTCGCGGTGGCCAAGGACGGGGCGCTGATCGTCACCGAAGACGGCAACGGCACAATCTGGCGCGTGACCTATAGTGACGGCCGGTCCTGATCCGTCTATTGGCAGCGCCGGCCCCCTCACCAGGTCTCACAGGGAGCTGGTGCAATCGAATCCAGTCCTCAGTAAATTCAATTCCATTCAGATATATGCGATGAAGCGCCCTCATCCGAGACCGAATCCATGACCCTCACCGGATTTCTTGCCTACAGCGCCGCGCTTGGCGTCGCCGCCGCCATCCCGGGCCCCGGCGTCACGGCGCTCGTCGCACGTGCACTGGGCTCGGGCTTTCGCTCGTCGCTCGCCATGTCCTTCGGCCTGATGCTTGGCGATCTCACTTATTTGACCGCCGTGGTGCTGGGCCTGGCCTTCGTCGCGCAGGAGTTCGGCATGGTTTTCCTGGCGATCAAATGGGCCGGCGTCGCCTATCTCGCTTTCCTCGGCTGGCGCTTCTGGACCGCCGGCATCACGCCCGAAACCATCGAAGCCAGGAAGGGCAAGGGCGGCTTGCTGTCGAGCTTCATCGCCGGCCTCACCGTGACGCTCGGCAATCCCAAGACGATGATCTTCTATCTCGCCATCACGCCGACCATCGTCGACCTGAAGACCATCACGCTTGCCGACTACGGCATTCTCGTCGCGCTGACGCTCGTCGTCCTGTTCGTCGTGCTGGTGCCTTACCTGGCGCTGGCGGCCAAGGCGCGCTGGTTCCTGAAGTCGCCGCGCGCGCTCAAGGTGCTGAACCGCACCGCCGGCGCCTTCATGGTAGGCGCGGCGGCGGCGATCGCTGCTCGCCAGTAGGGCGTTTCTGCCAAACCATTCCCTGGCCCGGCTGTTTCAAGAAATGCTTTTCCGGGGGCCAGGCGTTTTCAGCACAGGCCCCACTCGGATATTTTCCAGCCGCAGCCTATCTTGCGCGGCTGAAAGCCCTATTCTGTCGGCTACTGCCAATTGCCTGAAATCCAGGGAGCGAAACCAATGAACAAGCCCGTCACTTCAGCCCGCGTGCCCGGCCGTGGCCGTATCTATGATTCCATCACCGACACGATCGGCGATACGCCCCTGGTACGGCTCGACAAGTTCGCCAAGGAGAAGGGCATCGTCGCCAATCTGGTCGCCAAGCTCGAATTCTTCAATCCGATCGCCTCGGTCAAGGACCGTATCGGCGTGTCGATGATCGAGGCGCTGGAGGCCGCCGGCAAGATTACGCCCGGCACGACGACGCTGATCGAACCGACATCCGGCAATACCGGCATTGCCCTTGCCTTCGCCGCCGCCGCCAAGGGCTACAAGCTGATCCTGACCATGCCGGAGACGATGTCGGTCGAGCGCCGCAAGATGCTGGCGCTGCTCGGCGCCGAGCTGGTGCTGACCGAAGGCCCGAAAGGCATGAAGGGTGCCATCGCCAAGGCCGACGAACTGGCCGCGACGATCCCCAACGCCATCATTCCGCAGCAGTTCGAAAACCCGGCCAATCCGGAAATCCACCGCAAGACGACAGCGGAGGAAATCTGGAACGATACCCAGGGCGAGATCGACATCTTCGTCGCCGGCATCGGCACTGGCGGCACGATCACCGGCGTCGGCCAGGTCTTGAAGAAGCGCAAGCCCGCGCTGCATGTCGTCGCCGTCGAGCCGGATGCCTCACCGGTGCTGTCGGGCGGCCAGCCCGGCCCGCACAAGATCCAGGGCATCGGCGCCGGCTTCGCGCCGAAGATCCTCGACACCACGGTCTATGACGAGATCGTCAAGGTCTCCAACGAGGATTCCGTCGCCAATGCGCGCCTGATTGCCCGCCTCGAGGGCGTGCCGGTCGGCATCTCGTCGGGCGCGGCCCTGCAGGCGGCAATCGTCGTCGGCTCGCGGCCCGAAAACAAGGGCAAGACGCTGGTGGTGGTCATCCCCGACTTCGCCGAGCGGTATTTGTCGACGATCCTGTTCGAGGGACTGGGGGCTTAACCCTTCGCATTCTTCCCTTCTCCCCTTGTGGAGAAGGTGGATCGGCGCGTAGCGTTGAGACGGTTGAGGGGTGTTCCAGCGGAGTGAGGCGTTGGTGTTCCCCGGAACACCCCTCATCCGACCTCGCTTCGCGAGGCCACCTTCTCCCACAAGGGGAGAAGGAAAGGTCCCGCGAGCGCCTGGCCCGCTGAAAAACGCCTCGTGGCCGCCGGCGCGCAGCTTGAGCAGACCCTGCTTCCGGGTCATATCACCTCCCGGCCCGTGCAAGACGGCCCGAGGGGAGGATTCCATGTACAAGCTTTATACACGTCCCGGCAGCGGCGGCTTCGTCGTCGAGGCGGCGCTGGCGCTGATCGATGTGCATTTCGAACAGATCGACGTGCCGAAGACCGAGGCGCCCGATCCGGCCTTCCTCGCCATCAGCCCGTTGAACCAGGTGCCGGTGCTGACCTTGCCGGACGGACGCTCGATCACCGAATCGGCGGCGATCTGCATCCTGCTCGCCGAACGCCACCCGCTGGCCGGCCTGGCGCCGGCGGCCGATGAACCGGCGCGCGCCGAGTTCCTGCGCTGGATGGCGTTCATGTCCTCGGTGCTCTACCCGGCGATCCTGCGGTTCTACTATGCCCATCGCTACACGGCGGATGCCGAAGGTACGAAGGCGGTGAAACAGGCGGCGGTCGCCGAGATGGACCGCGGTTTTGCCGTCGTCGATGCCGCCTTGCGCAGCCGTGACTGGCTCGCCGGCGACAAGATGTCGGTGGCCGACATCTATCTCGTCATGCTGGTGGCCTGGCATCCCGACATCGACAGAGCGCGAGCCGCCTGGCCTGATATCGAGCGCCTCTGGGCGCGATTGCGGGAGCATCCGCTTATGAAGACGCTCAACACATCGCACGAGATGTGGCCGGCCTGAACGGACGGACCGAAAAGACGCCCGCGCTCCAGGATATCACTGTGTTAGCGCGGTGCGTTTTTCCTGCAGGAAGCGGCGCACAGCCGGATCGCGCTCGAGGCCGATCGCTCGATCATAGGCTTCGACCGCCTGCGGTCCCTGGCCGAGCCTGGCCAGCAGGCCGGCACGCGCGGCCCAGTAGGGCTGGTAGTCATTGAGCCGCTTGTCGTCACCCAGCACGTAAAGGGCCGCCAATCCCGCCACCGCTCCCTCGGTCTCGGCGATCGCAACCGCGCGGTTGATTGCCACCACCGGCGACCCCGCGATCGAAAACAGCGCGTCGTAGAGCTCGCGGATCGCGATCCAGTCGGTGCGGCCAGTCAGCCGCCGCGCCGCATGGACGGACTGTACCGCCGCCTCCAGCTGGTAGCGGCCGATGACGCCCTTGGTCGCGGCGCCGCGAAGACATGCTTCGGCCTCGTCGACCAGGGCATGGTCCCACAATGCATGATCCTGCTCGGCAAGCGGCACATAATCTCCGGCCGGGTCGCGCCGCGCCGCGCGGCGCGCCTCCGCGAACAGCATCAGCGACAGCAGGCCCAGCGCCTCGGGTTCGTCCGGCAGCAGCGAGGCAACCAGTCGGCCGAGCCAGATCCCTTCGGTGGCGAGGTTGCGGCGCCGCGTCTCGGTACCGGCCGGATCGGACCAGCCCTCCGTGAAAGCGGCGTAGATCGCCTCCAGCACCGCGTCCAGCCTTTCACCGAGTTCGGTCCGCTCCGGCACGCGGAACGGAATGCCGGTCTCGCGGATGCGACTCTTTGCGCGCACCAGGCGCTGGCCCATCGTGGCCGGCGAGAGCAGGAAGGCGGAAGCGATCGTCGCGGCATCGAAACCGAGTATGGTCTGCAGGATCAGCGGTGCCCGCACGCCGGATTCGATCGCCGGATGGGCGCAGGCGAACATCAGCCGCAATCGTTCGTCCGGCAGGTCCTCGTCGGTCATGCGTGCCTCCGCTTCCTCGGCAATCAGCTTGAGATGGTCACGGCCGGCTTCGCTGGTCAGCCGCCGCCGCACCGCATCGACACGCCGCCGCCTGGCTACGGCGAGCAACCAGGCTTCCGGCTTTTCCGGCACGCCGGTGCGCGGCCAGCGTTCGAGCGCCGCCGCAAAGGCGTCGGCCAGCGCATCCTCCGCGGCGGCGACGTCGCGCGTGCGCGCGGCGAGCCAGGCGACCAGCTTGCCATAGCTTTCCCGGGCGGCGGCCTCGGCGGCCGCCCGGGCGATATCCGGGCGACTGTCCATCACGCCGTCATTTCTTGGGCATATAGTCGGCCATTTCCCAGATCGGCCGCAACTCGACCGTGCCGGTGCTGGCCGCCGGGCAGCGCGCCGCCCAGTCGATGGCGGTATCGATATCGGCCGCCTCGATCATGTAGAAGCCGGCAAGCTGCTCCTTGGTGTCGGCATAGGGACCGTCGATCACGTTGGTTTTGCCGTCGGCGATCCGCACCGAGGTCGTCGCCTGGGTCGGGCGCAGCCTTTCGCCGGCCAGCCACGCGCCGGACTTCTTCAACGCTTCTGTATAGGCGGCATAGGCCGCGCTCATCTGCTGGGCTTTCTCGACCGGCGTGTTCGCCAGCGCGGCTTCATCGTTGTTGATCAAAAGCATGTATCGCATGGGTCTTCTCCCGTGGTTTGGAAGGCCGCTTCGTTGCGGGCCGAACGTATGTCGCGCGTCGGCGACCGATTTCGACAGGTTGCGGAAAAAACTTTCGGCTCCGGCCGCGCCTTGCGCAAGCAGGTATGTGTTTGGCGACCTCTCAACCATTCGTCTAACGCGTGGAATTGCGGGTTGGCATTTCTCTTTCGCTGTCTAAACTCGCCTCTCTTCGCATCAGGGAGGTGATGCGGCCACTATTTCAGGGAGGAACCCAGATGTTGAATTTCAGAACGAAATTCGTTGCCGCCGGCGCGATGGCGCTTTCCCTTGTCCTTGGTGCGGCGTCGGCCAAGGCGCAGGAATTCATCAATGTGCTGACCGGCGGCACTTCGGGCGTCTACTATCCGCTCGGCGTGGCGCTGTCGGAAATCTACGGCAAGGGCATCGAGGGTGCCCGCACGCAGGTGCAGGCGACCAAGGCCTCGGTCGAGAACCTCAACCTCCTGCAGCAAGGCAAGGGCGAGATCGCGTTCGCGCTCGGCGATTCCGTCAAGATGGCCGCCGAAGGCAACGCCGAGGCCGGCTTCCCCGGCAAGCTCGACAAGCTGCGCGGCATCGCCGCCATCTATCCCAACTATATCCAGATCGTCGCCAGCCAGGAGTCCGGCATCAAGACGCTCGCCGACCTCAAGGGCAAGAGCCTGTCGGTCGGTGCGCCGGCCTCCGGCACCGAACTCAACGCGCGCGCCATCTTCGCAGCCGCCGGGCTGAAATATGAGGACCTCGGCCGCGTCGAATACCTGCCCTTCGCCGAATCGGTGGAGCTGATCAAGAACCGCCAGCTCGATGCCACGCTGCAATCGGCCGGGCTGGGCGTCGCCTCGATCCGCGACCTCGGCACCTCTGTGCCGATCAATGTCGTTGCCGTGCCGCCCGAAGACGTCGCCAAGATCGGCTCGCCCTATCTGTCGGTGGTCATCCCCAAGGGCACGTATGAAGGCCAAAGCGAGGATGTCGCCACGGCCGCCGTCGGCAATTTCCTCATCACCCGTGCCGATGTCTCGGATGAGACCGCCTACCAGATGACCAAGCAGCTGTTCGAGCATCTCGACCAGCTTGCCGCCGCGCACGCCGCCGCCAAGGCGATCGATCCGGCCAAGGCGCTCGACGGCATGCCGGTGCCGCTGCATCCGGGAGCCGAGCGCTATTACAAGGAAAAGGGGCTGTTGAAGTAAGGTATCGCGGCAATCCGACATGTCTTAGCGAGGCACTGCAATTCGCCTGCTTGGGAGCGCATCCAATGAGCGAAACACCGTCTGGGGCGATAGCCGACGGCAAATCGTCCCTCGCCCATCTCCCCCCGGGCGAAGAGCAGGTCGAAGGGTTGCCGCCGGGCTTCGGCGACGGCATCGCCGGCAAGGCGGCCTTCGCCATCGCGGTCGCCTTTTCCGCCTTCCAGATCTACATCGCCGCCTATGGCAGCCTTCCGAGCCAGGTGGTGCGGGCCATGCATGTCGGCTTCCTGCTGCTGCTCGGCTTCGCCCTGATTGCCAATCTGCGCGCCACCAGCCTGCCGGCAAAAGCCTTCTTCTGGGCACTCGGCCTGCTCGGCTTCGGCACCGGCCTTTATAACTGGGTGTTTTATACCGACCTCATCCGGCGCTCCGGCTTTCTGACCACGCCGGACCTGATCGTCGGCGCGGTGCTGGTGGTGCTGGTGTTCGAGGCGGCCAGGCGGCTGATGGGGCTGCCGCTGGCGGTCATCGCCTTCATCTTTCTCGCCTATTGCTTCGTCGGCAATCATCTGCCGCCGCCCTTCATCCATCGCGGCTATGATTTCGCCCAGCTCGTCGACACCTTCGCCTACGGCACCGAAGGCATTTACGGCACGCCGATCTACGTTTCGGCCGCCTATATCTTCATCTTCGTCGTCTTCGCCGCCTTCCTCGAACGCGCCGGCATGATCGCGCTGTTCAACGATTTCGCTCTCGGGCTGGTCGGCACCTGGCGCGGCGGCCCGGCGCAGGTCTGCGTGCTGTCTTCGGCGCTGATGGGGACCATTTCCGGCTCCGGCGTCGCCAATGTGGTTGCGAGCGGCCAGTTCACCATCCCGCTGATGAAGCGCTTCGGCTTCCGCTCGGCCTTCGCCGGCGCCGTCGAAGCGACGTCCTCGATGGGTGGCCAGATCATGCCGCCGGTGATGGGCGCGGTCGCCTTCATCATGGCCGAGACGCTGAACATCCCCTATGCCGACGTGGTCAAGGCGGCGATCATCCCGGCGCTGCTCTATTTCGGCGCCTGCTTCTGGCAGGTGCATTTGGAGGCCGGCAAGGCAGGCCTGCGCGGCATGGCCAAGGCGGACCTGCCAAACCCGTGGGACGCGGTGCGACAACACTGGCCGCTGGTGCTGCCGCTCGCGGCACTGATCTACCTGCTGTTCGCCGGCTACACGCCGGTCTTCGCCGGCACGATGGGCCTCGCGCTGACCATCGTGCTGATCCTCGGTACGCCGCTGGCGGCGCTGATCGGGCCGCTCGCCTTCCGCGTCGTCTTCTGGTTGGCGCTCGGGCTTGCCGCCGCCTCCTTCATGAAATTCGGCGTCAACATCCTTAGCCTTGTCATCGCGGCCCTCGTCATTGCCTGCCTTGCCTTCAAGGGCGGCCGCGAGACGCTGCAAATCTGCATCGACTCTCTTGCTGAAGGCGCAAAGAACGCGCTGCCGGTGGGCATCGCCTGCGCCATCGTCGGCATCGTCATCGGTACGCTGACGCTGACCGGCGTGGCCTCCACCTTCATCGGCTGGATCATCTCGATCGGCGAGAATAATCTGTTTCTGTCCCTGGTGTTGACCATGTTGACCTGTCTGGTGCTGGGCATGGGCATCCCGACCATCCCCAACTACATCATCACCTCGTCGCTGGCCGGGCCGGCGCTGCTGTCGCTCGGCGTGCCGCTGGTCGTCAGCCACATGTTCGTCTTCTATTTCGGCATCATGGCCGACCTGACGCCGCCGGTGGCGTTGGCCGCCTTCGCCGCAGCGCCGATGGCCAGGGAGAGCGGCCTCAAGATCGGCATCCAGGCGACCAAGCTTGCCATTGCCGGCTTCGTCGTGCCGTTCATGGCGGTCTATACGCCGGCTTTGATGCTGCAGGACGCCGGGCCGATCGCCGCGCAGTTCGGCTATCCCGTCGAGGTCGCCTACATCGTTCTCAAGGCGTGCATGGGCATCGTGCTGTGGGGCGCTGCCGCCGTCGGCTTCCTTGCCGCGCGCATGGCCTGGTGGGAGCGGCTCGTCGCCTTCGCCGCCGGCGTGCTGCTGGTGGCGGCGGTGCCGTTGACCGACGAGACCGGCTGGGCGCTGTCGCTGGCCTGGATCGGCTGGCATATCTGGCGTGCGCGGCAGGCGCCGGCATGATCCCGAACCAAAGGTCAGCGAACGCAAAAAACGGGACCCGGTTTTCGCAGGAGATCCTGCTCAAACGAGGAATCGCATGAGCCTGTGCATCCTCGCCGCCGGCAAGACGGTGACGCTTGGCATAGCCGCCTTCACGCTGGCCTGGACGCATTCGGTGGAACGGACGCGCTGGGAGGAGGACTGGAAGGTGACGCCGTCCGGCCTGCAGGTGATAGAAGCCCGCATCAAGGGCTCGGGGGCCGGCATGGAGCCGCCTGAAGGTGCGATATTGAAAAACGGCTGGTGGCTCTATGCGCCCAAGATGGGCGCGCAGCGTCGAATCCTGCTCGCCGCCTCCGGCGCGACCGGCGATGGCTGGACGCTGTGCACGGTTCAGGGCTGCCTGGAACTCGGCAAGACGGGGGGCGACACGATCTCGCTCGAGCCCTGTGAACCCACCGGCTTCAGCCAGCCGCGATAGCGCACGATCAGGCCGGTGAGCGGGTGTGAAATCTCGACATGGAAGCGGAATTTTCCGTCCTCGACGGTCTCGAAGGAGGTCGAGCGCGGGCAGAGCCACATCGGCGATGGCAGGCCGAGAATGCTCCAGCGCCGCAGGATCAGCTTCAGCTTGTCGCCTTCGGACACGATTGGACGCCCAATGCATCAGCGGGGCGAGCGGCGACAGCGAGCGGACCAAGCCGATGCGCGCCAGCCAGGCAAGGCCGATCAGGGCGCGGTTCAGGGTTGGGGAACGGGCTGTGCAAGCCGTGACCAAGCCTTCGATGGGGTCGCTGCCCAAAAGCGGACCTCGTGAGATACCGTTCGGGGTGGAAAGCCGCCATTGCCCACAAAGTCTCCGGCCTGATCAACCGAGCTCCCACGGCAGACACAGGGGTGTGCCGTGTTGCGCGGCGAGAAGGCTTCCTAGGACGCGCAGGCCGTGAGCTGGGCGGGAAGAAGCTGCTATAAGTCAGCGCGCGCGCCGGTAATGCATGGCGACCGCGCCGTTGCGGAGCGGCTTGGCCGAGATCAGTTCGAGCCGTCGTGTGCTGGGCAGCCCGCTCTGGTAGAGGATCGGACCGTGGCCGGCTATGCTAGGGTGGACGAGGAGCTTGTACTCGTCGATTAGATCCAGCCGGTCCAGCTCGGTCGCAAGCTTGCCGCTACCGAGGAGCACGCCCGCCGGGGTCGCGTCCTTGAGCCTCTGCACGCCCCTGCGGAGGTCGCCGGCGATGTGGTGGCTGTTGGTCCACGGGAAGGACTTTCGCGTCGACGACACTACGTATTTCGGCTTGGCCTCCAGCTTGACCGCCCACTCGCGTATCGCCGGCGGCGCCTCCTCGTCGCCGCGGGCGACTGCCGGCCAGTAGCTCTCCATCATCTCGTAGGTGACGCGACCCCACAGCATCGCCCCGACCTCGTCCATAAGGCGGGTAAAGAAGGCGTGCGTCTCGTCGTCGGCAATGCCCTCCTGGTGGTCGACGCAGCCATCCAGGGTAACGTTGATACTGAAGGTCAATAGTCCCATGCGGCGAGTCTAAGCCATACAATGGAGAACACCTAGGCCGATTGCTCGCGGTTGATGTTAAATTCCGCAATGGTCGAAACCGGCCTTTATGTTCGTGCCCGCAAGCGGACATAGGTCAAGGGGCTCGTAACGTCCGCTCTCCGGAAGTGAGCCAAGTTCCCTTTACGACCCGTTGCGGACATACCAAGTTCACGACAGGTTAGGCCCATCGCGCATGCTAGAGCGCGCTTGCGTGCGGGACCCGCCGTCTGTCGGTGAAAGTCGGGCGATAGGCGGTGGCGCGGGTGTCGATGCCCGGCCTGCAGATGCGGCTGTTGTGGCGGCTTTCGAAGGTCATGGTCAGTGCGCGCCCAGCGACGTGCCGCGACGGGCGCAGGCCGGACCCGGGCCGCGCATGTAATAGCGCTCGGGCCGATAGGTCGGCGCGACGAATTCGCGGATGGCGGCGACATAGCCGATGAGGTGCGTGAGGAAGTTCATTTTACCTGGTCCCTGTCCCGATTTTCGGATGTCCCTTCCGAATTGCGAGAACGATAGCATCGAGGCGTGAATACTCAGTGTACGTGATGTTAATTTCTGGTCGAAAACCCGTCGCTTCGTGGCCGGAATGCGGCTGATTCGGGGTGTTTCGGTGCCTTTTGTCGCCATTTCGTCCGGTGTGACTTTTGCATCACATATGTTTCGTTTGAATGTCGCCTTGGCGCGCTTGTGTTTCAGCTTTCGTGCCGCCCTTGGAATTTCCTTGCCGGTTGGCCGGCAGGCCCGGAACCGCCCCGCGCAGCGGACGTTGGGATCACAGGACCGGCATTGCCGGCTCAGAGGCATTGCCACTGGCAAGCCGCAACTCTCGACACAAGCAAGAGCAATGGAAAGGCTGAAATCATGGGTTTCTTTTCGAAGGACATCAAAACGCTGGACGATCTCTTCGTGCACACGCTGCGCGACATCTATTATGCCGAGAAGCAGATCGAGAAGGCGCTGCCGAAGATGGTCGGCAAGGCAACCGATCCGCAATTGAAGGCCGGCTTCGAAAAACACCTCGAACAAACCAAGGGCCATATCGAACGCGTCGAAGAGGTGTTCGAGCTGCATGGCGTAAAGGCCAAGCAGGTGAACTGCCCGGCCATCGACGGCATTCTCGAGGAGGCCGACGATGTCAGTGGTGATGTCGACGACAAGGATGTTCTCGACGCCGCGCTGATCGCCTCCGCGCAGGCGGTGGAGCACTATGAGATGACCCGCTACGGCACCCTGATCGCCTGGGCCAAGCAGCTCGGCCGCAGCGACTGCGCCAATGTGCTGGCCAAGAACCTTAGGGAAGAGCAGGCGACGGATCGCAAGCTGACCGAAATAGCGGAAAGCAAGATCAACCTGCAAGCCGCCGAATAGGGGCTGACAGCGGGGGCCGGCGGCAACCGCCGGCTCCAGCCGGGCAGGATTGGAACCCATCCGGGTGGTCGTCCGTTGCAGCTGATCTTTGTCAAGGGAAATCATCATGGCGCCGCGCCCGGCCTGGAAAGGCTATCTGAAGCTCTCGCTGGTCACCTGCGCCATCGAACTGACCAATGTCGTCACCCATGCCGATAAGGTCTCGTTCCACATCCTGAACCGCAAGACCGGCAACACGGTGAAGCGTATCTATGTCGACGCCGAGACCGGCAAGCCGATCGAGGAGGGCGACGAGATCAAGGGGTACGAGATCGACAAGGGCGATTTCGTCCATATAGAGGAGGACGAGATCGAGGCGGTGCAGATCGAAACCTCGCACACGATGAGCCTCGACGGCTTCGTTGACAAATCCTCGATCCGGCAGATCTATCTCGACACGCCCTACTATGTCGCGCCGGCCGACAAGGTTTCGCAAGACGCCTTCGCTGTCATCCGCGACGCCATGGCGGGCAAGAAGATGGCCGGGCTGGCGCGCATCGTCCTCTACCGCCGTGAGCGTCCGGTGGTCATCGAGCCGCTCGGCAAGGGCATGGTGCTGACCACGCTGCGCTACGACAATACGGTGCGCCAGCCGGAGACGGTCTTCGGCGACATCGAGGCGGTGAAGACCGACCAGGAGATGACCGACCTTGCCGAGCTCATCATCGACAAGAAGAAGACGAAGTTCGATCCCTCGAAATTCGAGGACAAATATGAGGAAGCCCTGCTCGAACTGATCCGCGCCAAGAAGGCGGGGCACAAGGCGCCGAAAGCCAAGGCGGCGCCCAAACCCTCCAATGTCGTCAACCTGTTCGACGCGCTGAAGAAGAGCCTGTCGTCGGATTCAGGATCAACGAAGCCATCCTCGGCGAAAGCCAAGCCGGCGGCCAAACGCGTCAAGGCGAAAAGCGTCGCGCCGAAGCGCAAATCGGCCTGAGGATACGAGATGGCCAGCAGCCTCGAACAGTACCATTCGAAGCGCGACTTCAAGAAGACGGCCGAGCCGGCCGGCAAGGTTGCGCGCGGGAAGAAGCACGGCGGCATCTTCGTCATCCAGAAGCACGCCGCCACAAGGCTGCATTATGATTTTCGCCTCGAGCATGACGGCGTGCTGTGGAGCTGGGCGGTGACGCGCGGCCCCAGCCTCGACCCCCACGAAAAGCGGCTGGCCGTGCATGTCGAGGATCACCCCATCGACTATGCCGGCTTCGAAGGCACCATCCCCAAAGGCGAATATGGCGGCGGCTCGGTCCTCGTCTGGGACGAGGGCACCTGGACGCCGGAGGGCGATGCGGCCCAGGCGATGAAGAAGGGCCATATCAATTTCGAGCTCGAGGGCCATAAGCTGCGTGGCAAATGGCATCTGGTGCGGCTGCGGCCGCGCCCCGGCGAGAAACGGGACAACTGGCTGCTGATCAAGTCCGACGATGCCGCCGCACGCCCCGGCGAGGACATTCTGAAGGACGAGCCGAAGTCGGTGAAATCAGGCCTGACGATCGAGGAGGTCGGCGAAGGCAAGGCGGCCAAGGGCGAGAAACCGAAGGTCTGGCACTCGAACAAGCCGGCCGCCAGCAAGGCGAAAGGCACGGCCAGGAAACTCGACTTCATCGAGCCGCAGCTGGCCACGCTGGAGCGGGACGCGCCGCCCGGCCAGGACTGGCTGCATGAGGTGAAGTTCGACGGCTATCGCATGCAGGCGCAGATCGCCGGCACCGAGGTGCGGCTCTTGACCCGCACCGGCCTCGACTGGACGGAAAAATTCAGCGGCGAGATCGCGGCCGAACTCGCTGGGCTGAAATGCAGCGATGCCATCATCGACGGCGAGATCGTCGTGCTGGCCGACAGTGGCGTGTCGTCCTTCGCGCTGCTGCAGCAGGATCTGTCGGCGAAGCGGACAAACCGCTTCCTCTACTATGTCTTCGACCTGATGCGGCTCGACGGCAAGGATTTGCGCCGTGAACCCCTGGTCGAGCGCAAGCACGCCTTGCAGGACCTGCTCGGCGAGCAGGCCGACAATGCGGCGGTGCGTTTCTCCGACCATTTTACCGAACCCGGCAAGATCATGCTGGAACATGCCTGCCGCATGGGGCTGGAAGGCGTCGTCTCGAAACGCGCCGATGCGCCATACCGCGGTGGACGCGGTCCGACATGGGTCAAATCGAAATGCACGGCACGCCAGGAATTCGTTATCGGCGGCTATCTGCCGTCGGACAAGACCGGACGCGGCCTGCGCTCGCTGCTGGTCGGCTATTTCGAAGACGGCAACTTGCACTATGCCGGCCGTGTCGGCACCGGCTTCTCCACCAAGGGCGCCAACGACCTGAAGAAGAAGCTCGATGCGCTGAAGGCAGACGCCTCGCCTTTCGATGCGGCCGTGCCGAAGGGCAAGGGCCTGGTCTGGGTCAAGCCGGAGCTGGTCGGCGAAGTGGAATTTCGCAGCTGGACGTCGGACCGTATAATACGCCATGCTTCGTTCCAGGGGCTGCGCGAGGATAAGCCGGCGGAGGAAGTCGTGCAGGAAAAGCCGAAGCCAGCGACAGATAAGGCAGCGACAGGCAAGGTCCCAGCCAAGGCCAAGCCGGCGGCAAACGCCAATACGGCCGGAACGGCGGCGAAAACCACCGTGAAGCTGTCCCACCCGGACAAGCTTCTGTGGCCCGACGAAAAGATCTCGAAGCAGGCCCTGCTCGATCATTACGCGCTGGTATGGCCGCGCATGAAGCAGTTCGTGGTCGAGCGCCCGCTCAGCCTGGTCAGGGCGCCGGATGGTGTCGGCGGCCAGCGCTTCTTCCAGAAGCATGCCTCGGCCGGCATGCATGCGAAGATCGAGAAGACCAGGGATCCCACGGATGGCGAGGAAATCCTGTTCATCCGCGATTTCGACGGCATCGCGGCGCTGGTCCAGCTCGGCGTGGTCGAGATCCACATCTGGGGCTGCACGATCGACAAGCTTGAACAGCCGGACCAGATCGTCTTCGACCTCGACCCCGACGAAGGCGTCGATGTGAAAGCGGTTCGCGAGGCGGCGCTCGATATCAGGGGCAAGCTCGACGAGCTGTCGCTGCCCAATTTCGTCAAGACATCGGGCGGCAAGGGCTTTCATGTCGTCGTGCCGCTGAAACCGGCGGCGGATTGGGCCGAAGTCAAAGGCTTCGCCCATGATTTCGCCAGGGCGCTTGAGCAAGGCGCGCCGGACCGCTACACGGCGACGCTGTCAAAGAAGGCGCGCACCGGAAAGATCTTCGTCGACTATCTGCGCAACGGCAGCGGCGCGACCACCGTCGCACCATATTCGTCGCGGGCCAAGAAGGGCGCGACGGTGTCGATGCCGGTGACCTGGGCCGAGATCGAGGCCAGCCTGCCGCCAAACGCCTTCCCGATCGGCGACAAGACGACGCTGAAGCGGCTTTCGGAAGCCGATCCGTGGGCGGATTTCTTCAAAAAGGGCAAGGTGTTGAAGCGGGGCTAACTCGACTTTCGACGCCGTGGGGCACCACCCCCCTCTGGCCTGCCGGCCATCTCCCCCTCAAGGGGGGAGATTGATGTCACGACGGCTTTCGCTAATTTCCAACATCGGAAAGAAGGTGCCGGGCATCGAACTGCCGATCTCCCCCCTTGAGGGGGAGATGCCCGGCAGGGCAGAGGGGGGCGCTGCCCCGCCGAGGTCTCCGCAATCCGTCACGCCAAAAACACCCTCTCGAACGCCTGCTTGCCGGGCGGCGAGAAAATCACCGCCCGGCTGTCCTTCTCGCGGCGCGCCCATTTCTCGGCAAGGATCTTGTCGAGGATGGCGGCGCCCAGCGTCCCGGCGAGGTGCGAGCGCCGCACGCTCCAGTCGAGGCAGGCGCGGCACACCGGCCGCCGCGGCTTGGTGTAGACATCGATGCCTATCGCCGCGAAGTGCGATGCGGCGGAGGGTCCGAGCCTGATCTCCTTGTCGTCGCGGACCAGGATGTTTTTCTCGACAAGGCGATCCAGCATCGCAACGGCCTGCTCGCCGGCAAGGTGATCGTAGCAGACGCGCGCGACGCGCATCGCGCCGTCGCGAGGGCCCGGCCGCACGCGCTTGGGGCCAACGGCTTCGGCCACGCCGGTGATGGCTTCGATCATGCCGGCCACTTGCGGGCCAGCCAGCCCGTAATAACGATGCCGGCCCTGGCTGGCCAAGGTCAGCAACCCGCCCTCCATCAGTTTGGACAGATGCGAGGAGGCGGTCGGCAGCGACACGCCGGCCTCCAGCGCCAGTTCGCTCGCGGTCAATGCCGTGCCGCCCATCAGGGCGTTCAGCATGTTGGCGCGGGCCGGATCGCCGACAAGGCTGGCGATGCGGGCAATGTCGGGTCCTTCACGCATGGTTTGATCCTTATCGAAGCATTCTCGTCAGGTAAACATTATTCTCCGACCAGATCAAGGAGACGACGATGGCCGCAAGAATCGCTTTCACCCCCGCACCGTTGCCCCGCCGCCAATCGTTCCCGTTCATCGTCTGGGTCCGCTCGCGGCTGCCGGCCCGCTGGTATGACCGCCATTTGCAGCGCCGCGACCTTCGCGAGATCGACGACCATCTGCTGCGCGACCTTGGCCTGACACGGGAAGATGTGCGCCGCGAATGCGCGAAGTCCTTCTGGCAGGCTTGAGGTCAGGACATTTGCCTAGCAGATCGGACGATACAACGGTTCGACGCCGCTCGAATTATCGACGCGAAAACACTCTTCAAGGAGAGACCGAGATGACCATCACCTGCTTCATCCGCTATGAGATCGACCCGTTCGGCAAGGCCGCCTTCGAGGAGTATGCCCGCAACTGGGGCCAGGCCATTCCGCGCTGCGGCGCCGATCTGATCGGTTATTTCGCGCCGCATGAGGGCTCGGCCACGACGGCCTATGCCGCCTACAACATCGAGAATCTGGCCGCCTACGAAGCCTATCGGGCCCGGCTTGCCGCCGACCCCGCCGGCAAGGCAAACTACGAGTTCGCCCGCCGTGAACGCTTCATCCTTAGGGAGGACCGCATGTTCCTGAAACTGGCTTCCGGCCCGCACGCGCCACTGGTGAAGCTATGATCGCCGTCATCTTCGAGGTGCAGCCCGCACAGGGCCGGCGCGAGGCTTATCTGAGCATCGCCGCCGAGTTGCGGCCGCTGCTCGACGGCATCGATGGGTTCATCTCCATCGAGCGCTTCCAGAGCCTGGCCGACCCGAACCGGATCCTGTCGCTGTCGTTCTGGCGTGACGAGGAGGCGGTCAAGGCCTGGCGCAATACCGAAGAACACCGACAGGCGCAGAAGGCAGGGCGGGGCGGCATCTTTGCCGGCTATAGATTGCGGATCGCGCATGTGGTGCGGGATTATGGGCTGACGGAAAGAGACGAGGCGCCGGCGGACAGCCGGGCGGTGAATGGGTGAGAGATTAGCGCGACGCTTTTCCCTTCTCCCCTTGTGGGAGAAGGTGGATCGGCGCGCAGCGCCGAGACGGTTGAGGGGTGTTCCAGCGGAGTGAGACGCTGGCTTTCCCTGGAGCACCCCTCATCCGACCTCGCTGCGCGAGGCCACCTTCCCGGGGGGAAGGAAGAGGCGTTCTACGCATTTCCGATCAGCACACCCGCCGCGAACACCAGGGCACCGCCGAGAACCACCTGGAAGGCGGCGCGCAGGAACGGGGTCTGCATGTAGCGGTTCTGGACGAAGGCGATGGCCCACAGTTCGAAGAACACCACCACGGCGGCAACGCCGGTCGCCGTCCAGAAATGCGGGATGAGGTAGGGCAGCGCGTGGCCGAGGCCGCCCAGCGTCGTCATGACGCCGACGGTCAGGCCGCGCTTGATCGGCGAGCCCCTGCCCGACAGTTTGCCGTCGTCGGAGGCCACTTCGGTGAACCCCATCGAGATGCCGGCACCGATCGAGGCGGCGAGACCGACCAGAAGCGTCTGCCACGTGTCATGCGTGGCAAAGGCGGCGGCGAAGATCGGCGCCAGCGTCGATACCGATCCGTCCATCAGCCCGGCCAGGCCCGGCTGCACATAGGTGAGAATGAACTGGCGCTGCTCGGCGGTCGCCTCCTCGACCCTGACTTCGCCCGGAACATGTTTCTGCTCCAGGGCATGCGCCGAGCTTTCATGGCCCTGTTCGGCCGCGGCCAGGTCGTCGAGCAGTTTGCGGGTCGAGGCGTCGGTGGTGCGCTTGGCCGCCTCGACATAGAACAGGTAGGCCTGCCGCTCCATCGCCTCGGCCTGGCGGCGCACGGCCTCGATGCCAAGCGGCCGCACCAGCCAGTCGGGCTTGCGCTCGAAATAGCCTCTCACATGTTCACGGCGGATCAATGGAATGCGCTCGCCGAAACGCTTGCGGAAGAGCTCGATCAGCGAGTCGCGATGGCCATCTTCCTCCTCGGCCATTGCCTCGAACAGTTTGGCCGATTGCGGGAAATTCTCGGCCAATCCGTCCGCATAGGCCCGGTAGATGCGCCCATCATCTTCCTCCGATGAAATGGCCAGCGCCAGGATCTCCTGTTCGGAGAGTGATTCGAAGGAGCGGCGGCCGAAGCCGAAAACACTGGAAAGCATGAGGAAATCACCCTAGTTTAGAATTGTTCTAAACTAGGGTTTACGGCGCCCGTGGTCAATCGCGCGCTTGGCCGCCGTCAACAATAGTTGAAGCCCGGCCTTGGGCATCGCCCTTCAGTATTGCCGAATGTTCACCTATATGTGGCACCAAGCCAAAGAAAAGGAACGAGTTGATGACGGCCAAGAAGCCTCCGCACGCCTATGACCCGAAACCGGTGCTCGATCTCATCGCCAGCATCGAGGCCGACCTGCAGCGCCTGAAAGGCCTTGTCGAGCAGCAGGTCGAGAGATTCGACCCCGCCAATCCGCACAACAAGGCGCCCGACGGCAAGCTGACCGAGGAAGGCGTCGAGTGCTGCTACCGCATGTTCGACGAAGGCAAGTCGCGCTATTCGGTGGCCCAGCAGATGAAGATCTCGTTCGCCGCCGCCACGCATCGGTTCAACAGCTGGCGCAAGCTGGGCGGGACCAAGCGGCAGCGGACGCTGCTGGGGTGAATTGCGATATGCCGGCGGCCGCATCGCTGGATACATTTGTATCTTGATCACAATCACTAACTTTGTCCCGGTCACATCTTTTCGTTGGCCTCGCGCGAGCCTTTGCGTGCACCATGGCCGGATCGCATCGCCACAGGACCCGCCATGACCACCCCTCCCGGCATCGCCGATATCCACGCCGCCGCCGCGCGCCTTTCGGGGCTGACCGTCGAGACACCGCTGATCGAATCGCAGGAGCTGAACAGGCGCTTCGGCGGCCGCATCCTGTTCAAGCCGGAGACACTGCAGCGCACCGGCTCGTTCAAGTTCCGCGGCGCCTACAACAAGCTGTCCTCGCTGAGCGAGGCGGAACGCAGCCGTGGCGTCGTCGCTTTCTCCTCGGGCAACCATGCGCAAGGCGTGGCGGCTTCGGCCGCCATGTTCGGCGTCAAGGCGGTCATCGCCATGCCGGCGGATGCGCCCGACATGAAGATCGCCAATGTCCGCAAGTTGGGCGCCGAGGTGGTACCCTTCGATCGTTTCAAGGACGACCGCATGACGGTGGTTCGCCCCTACCTCGACAAGGGCATGGCGTTGGTGCCGCCCTTCGACGACCCGGCCATCATCGCCGGCCAGGGCACGATCGGTCTGGAATTGATGCGCCAGGCAAAGGCGCTCGGCGTCAGCCTCGACGCGGTCGTCATCCCCTGTGGCGGCGGCGGCCTGACCAGCGGCATTTCCGTCGCGGTCAAGGATGCCTCGCCCGGCACCGCGATCTGGGCGGTCGAGCCCGAGCATTTCGACGACACCCGCCGCTCGCTGGCGGCGGGCGCCAGGGTTTCGAACGAGCCGGGCCACAGTTCGATCTGCGACGCCATCCTGACCGCCGAGCCGGGCGTCATCACCTTCGAGATCAACCGCCGCAACCTCACAGGCGCAATCGCGGTTTCCGACCAGGCGACCGCGCAGGCGATGCGCGACGCCATGGCCCATCTCAAGCTGGTGGTCGAGCCCGGCGGCTGCGTCGCACTGGCGGCGCTGTCATCGGGCGAGATCGAGCTGTCCGCCAGATGCGTGGCCGTGGTGCTGTCCGGCGGCAATGTCGATTTCGGCACCTATGCGGAAATCATGGGGGCCGCATAAAGGTTGCAATTGATCTGCGGGATCATGCGCTGGCCAATTGGACGCGCGGCACTCCAGGGTCAAAGCCAAATCAGTTGGCTGCCGCAAATGGCGCCGGCGCTGCAGGCCGGCGCTCTTGTCCAACTGTCACAGCCAGCGGCGCACGCGGGCCTTGTAGCCCCGATAGACGTCGCCGAACCGCCTTTCCAGGTAAGCCTCCTCGCGCGCGACGACGCCATAGCGGACCATGAACACAAGCGGCAGTGTTAGGATCAGAACCCACGAGCTTTGTGTCGCGACGCCGATGCCGCCGTACATGAGAAAAAACCCAAGATAGATGGGATTGCGGGTCCAGCGGTAAATGCCTGTCGTCACGAGCACGCGGGCTGGCTGGTTCGTGGGCAAAGGCGTCGCAGCGCTGGAGAAGCGGCGGACCCCCGCGGCAAAAAGCGCCAAACCTATCAGGATCAGCGACCCGCCAATGATCCGGTGGACCAGGTCGATCCCCGGCACCGGGAACGGCAAAGGCAGCACCCGATCCAAGGTGAGACCGACCAGAACAGCGGCAGGAAAGAAAAGGATCGGTCGCCCAGCGACGCCTGCTGTCGCGGCCACTTGTTGCCCATCTGTGTCCATACCCATGGCTGCTCCTGCAGATCCTGGAGGCTACGCAGGGGAGGTCGCCTTCAAAATGACAACTAAGGTGTCATTCTATACTTGACAATCGGCGTGTCAATCAGGAGACAGGCGAGGTCAGCGGAATGGATGCGCATGGCAGCGGCACGACACAGGACCGAGGCATGCCGAAGGACGGGATCGGACCAATCGTCGACAGCAAGGGCGAGGCAATCGCCGAGCTGATGCTCGAAGTGGCCCAGTGCTTCTTCAGAATACGGGCCCTCGGTCAGAAAACGGGGCTCATCACCAGCTGGGGCGGCGGTGCGTTCGGCTTCATGCGAAGTCTCGCGCTGCTTGGTCCGCTGACCGTGCCGCAGATCGCTCAGATGCGACCCACCAGCCGCCAGCGGATGCAGCGGCTGGCGGATGAGCTTGCGGCCGAGGGGCTCGTCAAATTCGCCCACAATCCGAAGCACCGGCGCTCCAAGCTCGTGCAGCTGACGCCCATGGGCGACGCGCGCTACCGCGAACTCAACACCCAGCTCCTTTCGATCGCAACCACCATGGGCGTCGCGCTCAGCGAACCGGATATTCGCAGGACGACCGAGATCGTGCGGCGGCTGAGCGATGATGTGAGAGGGCGCTCGAAACTTTAATCCAGCGTGCGCCTGAACCGTACCAGCGCCACGCCGGCGAACAGCGCCACGAACGCCGCCAGCCAGCCGATCTCGGTCGCCACCGCCGGCAGTTGGGCGCCCTTCAACATCACCGCGCGGGTGATGCGCAGGAAATGCGTCAGCGGAAAAATCTCGCCGAAGGTCTGCGCCCAGCCCGGCATGCCGCGATAGGGAAACATGAAGCCCGACAGCATGATCGAGGGCAGGAAGAAGAAGAAGGTGAGCTGAAGCGCCTGCATCTGCGTCCGCGCGATCGTCGAGATCGTGTAGCCGAGCAGCACCAGGGACAGCACGAACACCAGCACCGCCGACAAAAGCAGCGTCATCGAGCCGGTGAAGGGGATGGCGAACAGAAGCTTCGACGCCGCCAGCACCACCACCACCTGCACCGCGCCGACCGCCAGATAGGGCAGCACCTTGCCCATCATGATCTCCAGCGGGCTCGACGGCATCGCCAGGAGATTCTCCATCGTGCCACGCTCGGTCTCGCGCGTCAGCGCGATCGAGGTCATCATCACCATGGTCATCTGCAGGATGACGCCGAGCAGGCCGGGCACGATGTTGTATTGCGAGATGCCTTCGGGATTGTAGCGCCGGTGGACCACGACATCGAGCTGTCCCCGCGCGGCCTCGGCGGCGGCTTCCTGCATGCCCTGCGCTCTCAGCAGCGCCTGGCCGGCGATGGTGCCGAGCGTCGATATCGCGCCGCTGGCGACCGCCGGATCGGTGGCGTCGGCCTCGATCAGGATCTGCGGCTTGTCGCCGCGCTCGACGCGCCGGGCGAAATCGGCGGGGATGGTGACGACGAAGGCGACGTCGCCGCGCGCCATCAGGAACTCGGCCTCGTCAGCGCTTTGCGCGACATTGTCGAAGCGGTAGTAGCCGGTGGTCTGCAGCGCCGAGACCATGGCGCGGGTGTAGGGATCGCTGCTTGTCGCCACCAGGGCCGCCGGCAGGCTTTTCGGGTCGTTGTTGATGGCGTAGCCGAACAGGACGAGCTGTATCAACGGCACGCCGAGCATCATGGCGAAGGTGATGCGGTCGCGCCGCATCTGGATGAACTCCTTGATCAGCAGGGCGCCGAGCCTGGCGAAGGAAAAGACGCTGTTCATGCCATATTGTCCTTCGATCCCGACATGAACTGGATGAAGACGTCCTCCAGGCTGGTTTCGCCGGGTTTCGCGGTTACCCCTTTGTGCTCTCTCTCGACATCGGCAAGGGCAGCCTCAAGCTTCTTGCGGTCGGAACCGACGACATGCAGCGTGGCCCCGAACGGGGCCACCTGGTCGACGCCGGGGCGGCCTTGCAGCGCTTGCGCCACCTCGTCGAGCCGCGGACCCTGCAGCACGAAGGTGGTCAGGCCCGCATTCTTCACCACCTCGGCGACGGTGCCGGTGGCCAGCATCTTGCCGTAGGAGATGTAGCTGATGCGGTGGCAGCGCTCGGCCTCGTCCATGTAATGAGTGGAAACCAGCACGGTGAGCCCGCCGCTGGCCAGGCGATGGATCTCGTCCCAGAACTCGCGCCGCGCCTTCGGGTCGACGCCGGCCGTCGGCTCGTCGAGCAGAAGCAGTTTCGGCTTGTGCATGATGCAGGCGGCCAGCGCCAGACGCTGCTTCCAGCCGCCGGACAAGGTGCCGGCCAGCTGGTTGCGGCGCGTCGCCAGGCCGAGATCCTCCAGCGTGCGCGAGACATATTCCTCGACCGGCTTCAGCCGGTAGAGCCGCGCCACGAATTCCAGGTTCTCGCCGATCGTCAGATCCTCGTAGAACGAGAATTTCTGCGTCATGTAGCCGACTTCACGCTTGATCCTGAGCGCATCGGTGCGGATGTTGAAGCCCAGCACCGTGCCTTCGCCCTCGTCCGGCGTCAGCAGGCCGCACATGATGCGGATGGTGGTGGTCTTGCCCGAGCCGTTGGGGCCGAGGAAGCCGACGATCTCGCCCTCGGCGACCGACATCGTCACATGATCGACGACGGTCTTGTCGCCGAAGCGCTTGACCAGGCCGTGAACGTCGATGGCGTTCATTTTCCCATATCCGCGAGATCGACATCGACGATCTGGCCGGGCTGAAGCGGCCCCGCATCGCCCTCCGGCCGCGCCTCGACGAGGTAGACCAGCTTCTGCCGGTTCTCGAGCGAATAGATCACCGGCGGGGTGAATTCGGGATCGGGCGAAACGTAACTGACGCGCGCCTTCACGTCCGGGCCGCAGCCGTCGCAACGGACGCTGAGCAGGCTGCCGACCTTGACCGAGGAGAACGCGCTTTCCGGAATATAGACGCTGAGCTTCACCGCGCCATCGGGAAGCACCGAGATGACAGGCGCGGTCGGGCCTGCCGTGTCGCCGGGATTGCGGATGACGTCGTTAACGCGGCCGGGCGAAGGGGCGGCGAGCGTGCGCTTGGACAGGCGCCATTGCGCCTGTTCCAGTTCCGCCTGCGCCTGCTTGACTTGGTTGTCGGCGGCCTTGATCGTCTCGGGCCGCGCCGGCAGGCCGCCGACGGCGAGATTGGCCTCGGCCTGGCCAACCTGGGCATTGGCGGTTTCCAGCGTCGCCGAGGCGGTGTCATAGTCCGCTTGGGTGCCGGTACCGCGCTTGAACAGATCGGAGGCGCGGTCGTTTTTTCGCTTGGCGTCGGCGGCCTGTGCCTTGGCCATGTCGACCTCGGCCTTCAGCACGGCGATCTCTTCCGGCCGTTTGCCGACCTGGAGGTCGGCAAACTGCGCCTGCGCCTGTGCAAGGGCCGCCTGCGCTTGCGCCACCGCGATCTTGGCGTCGGCATTTTCGAGTGTCACCACGGTGGCTCCCGGCGTGACGCGATCGCCACGCTTCACGGTCACCGTCTCGACCTGCGCCACCTCGATCGGCGCCAGGAGCACATAATCGCCCTCGACATAGCCGACGGCGAGCGGTGTCGCCGGGGCGCAGGCAGCGAACAGTTGGGCAGCGAGCGGCAGCGAACACAAAATGCTCATTGTCTTGATCCCTTCATCCCTGCCTCTTTCGGGCGGCCAGCATGGCGCCGAGGTTGTCCGTGGTGACCGCCACCACCTTGGCGGCCTCGGCGGCACCGATTTCGTGCCAGCCCATGCGGCGCATCACCGCCTCGCGGCCGATGCGGAAATAGATGACCTGGCCGATCAACGTGAACACGGTGAGCCGGGTCCGTTCGCTCTCGGCCAGCTCGCCGGTGGCCTGCTCCCAGAGCAGACACAAACGACGATGCGCCGGATCGAAGACGCCTTCATAGATGCGGTCGAGCGCTGCCGTCGGATACGACAGCTCGCGCAGCACGAACTGCACGATCTCTCCGGCCTGCGGACTGGCAACGACAAAGCCGACCATCCGTTCCAGGGCCGCGAAGAGCTGCGCGCGCGCCGCCTCCGGATCGCCAGCCGTCGCGACCTGTTCATTGAGCGCCTCACCGGCGACGGCCTGAATGGTCTCGACGATAAAGTCGGCGGCAGCGGCGCGAAGACCTTCCTTGCCGCCGAAATGATAGGCGATCGAGCCGATATTGGCCCCCGCTTCGGCCGCGATCTCGCGCGTCGAGGTGCCGTCGAAGCCTTGCCGCCCGAACAGTTTCAGCGCCGCCCGGACGAGTGCGGCGCGCGTCAGCTCTGCCGGGGATGTCTCGCGGCGGGGCGTCTTGGCATCTGGCGATTTGATCATGTCGAAGATATTAATCAATCGATTGATTAAAGTCAACTTGCGCGCGGCTCCGTCTTGCCATCGCGCGCGGCAGACGCTTTAGTGCGCGGCCATGGGCAAGGAAGTCGAGCGTAAATTCCTGGTCTCCAGCACCGCATGGCGGGATCTGGTGGAAGCGGATATCCGCATTCTCCAGTTCTATCTCGCCATGGCACCCGGACGAACCGTCCGCATCCGCATCAGAGACGGAGCCTCGGCCAAGCTGACGCTTAAATTCGGCAGCAGCGCGCGCGAGCGCGACGAATTCGAATATCCGATCCCGCTCGCGGAGGCGGTGGAGATGCTGGACTTCGCCATCGGACGTGTCATCGAGAAGACACGTCACCATGTTAGGGATCGCGGCTATCTCTATGAAATCGATGTCTTTGGCGGTGCACTGGCGGGACTTGTGGTGGCCGAACTCGAGACTCCGGAAGACGTTCCGGATGAAATGCTGCCGGACTGGCTCGGCCATGAAGTCACCGGCGATCAGAAGTTCTACAACGCGTCGCTCGCCCTCGGGGGGATACCGGAGATCGCCGCATGAGCTTTCGCATAGACCCGCGCATGCCGCTGACCGGCGAGGTCAGACGCATCCTTGCCGAGGAAATCGGCAAGGCCCTGCTGCATCTGGATGCGGCACGCGCCCGGCCGGAACAGGGACTGCACAAGTGCCGCAAGCGGCTGAAGAGCACGCGTGCCTTGCTGCGCCTCGTTCGTTCCGGCGACGAAACATTCTGCACGACCGAGAATCGATGCTACCGCAACGTGGCGGCGCTGCTAGCCGGCCCGCGTGAGGCGACGGCGCTGATCGAGACCATCGACCGGCTGGCGGCGCGTTTCGCGAAGGAGTGCGCCGATGGCGGGCTCGATGCCGTGCGCGACAGGCTGATCGCGCGCCAGCATGATTTGCACGAAGGCGCCGGGCTGCAGGCGGCGATCGGCGCGGCGACCGCCGCGTGCGAGGACGGCATGAAGCGCATCGAAGCCCTTGCCTTGCCCGACCAGCCGGAACAGGCCGCAGACGTGCTCGCCGAAGGCGCGCGAGCCACCTTGCGCCGTGCCAGGAAGGCGCTCGACAAGGCCGGCGCGCACGGCAAGGCCGACGATTTCCATGACCTGCGCAAGGCGGCCAAGACGCATGGCATGCACCTGTCGCTGCTGGGCAAACTGTGGCCGACCCCGATCAAGGCGCGGCGCAAGGCCGTCGATGAACTGGGCGAGCAGCTTGGCGAACTGCATGACGTGTTCGTCATGCGCGCGCTGCTCGAGGCGGACAGCGAGCCGCTTGGGCCGCCCGAGGACACGAAACTTCTCGGCAAGCTGCTCAAGCGCTCGGAAAAGAGCCTGAGGAAGGCGTGCCTTGCCGATGCGGCCGAACTGTTCGGCGACAGCCCGAAGCGCTCGACGAAGAGGCTTGCCCGCAAGGCCCGCGACGATCTCGCCGGCTCGGCCGAAGACGCCGGCGCACTTGCGGTTACCGGCTGATCCGGACCGAGCATGCTTTGCCCTCAGGCACCGGCCTGTGGTAATCACCATAGCCGATGACCGAGCCTGGCGACATGCTTCTGGATCGACTGGGCCGCTGGCTTGCCGGTCGGCTGCAGGAAGAATGCTCGGGATACGAGCCCTACACGCGTTCCGACGGCGAAACACTGCGCCGCACGCTGGGGCGAGCGGCCTGGCGCCCGAAGACCGCGACAAGGTCGTCCCCTTCATGATCGGCAAACTCGGCCTGAGATACGATCTCAAGAACATCTTCGACATGCTGCGCTATTTCATGCCGACGCCGTCGGTGCCGGTGCGCTGGCGCCGCCGCATGCTGGCCTTCGGCTCCGGTGACCTGACGCGGGGGATCTGCTCGACGCTTATTGCCGAGGCTTACGGCCAGATCCGCTACCCGATCCTGCCCGAGATCACCGGCGCCCCCGGCCGTGCTTCGGGCAGTCGACCTATATGCCCAAGGAAATCCTGCACATTCGTCACCACTCGCTCTACACGTCGCGCGATTTCGACCTGTCGCCATCGTCAAGCCGACGCTGGAATATGGTTTCGGCTACCGGCAAATGATCTGGGACGACAAGGCAAGCACAGACGCCGCAGCCGCAAAGGCTGTCGCAACCGCGACGGACACGTGATGGCATTCAGCCTAGGTCAGGACATGCCCCTATGGCGCGGCCTACCGCTATCCCGCCGAGGTGCAGACGTTTCACATGGCGGCCTATATCACGCCGGAACCGCAATAGCACCCTGGTTTTCGGCTCTGTGTTCGACCCAGACATGGACCGGTTCGTCCCGGCCGCGGATGCTCATCGGTCCATGATCGCGCGCATTCAACGGTGTCGTGGGCGATTCCGCCTTCGCGGCCTCAATCAGTCGTGACCCAAAGCAAATATTCGCCTGAAGCTCACGGCAGAGCGATTGCAAACGGCTGGCGACGTTGACGGTGTCGCCCACCACCGCGAAGGACAGATTGCGCTCGCTGCCGACCGCGCCGATGACCACTGCACCATATTGTGCACCGATCCGAACGTCCAGCGGCGGGTATCCCCTGGACACCCGCTGTACATTCCAGTCTTCGAGAGCGGCGATCATCGCTTCAGCGCATTGGATGGCCCGAGTCGCGTCGTCATGGCTGGCTTGCGGAACCCCGAATGTCGCCATGATGCAATCGCCGATATAGTTATCGACGGTGCCATGGTGGTCGAAAACGACTTGTTCCATGCGACGGTGGAACTGACGCAGAAGTTCGAACACTGCTTCGGCCGGATGATCCTCGGAATAGTGTGTGAAGCCGACGATGTCGGCGAACAGCACCGCGATATCCTGCCGGCGGACCGGGCCGAAGGGCTCGTCATCGGTGGCGAGCTGGTCGACGACATTGGGCGAAAAATGCCGGGCGAGATTGGCGCGGGCGCGCTCTGCCTTGACATAGTCTTCCGACAGATGTCGGGAGCGAAAGACGACCAGCGCCATGATAGCGCCGATAATCAGCACAACCAACACGTTGGTCGCCTGCGCAAATGTATCGACGAAATTGGGGTTGAGATAGAGGTTCAGTCGCTCTGTCATTGGCAGCGAATAGAGGTTCGTCGCCGGAATTACGGTTCCCGGATGAGAAATCACCCATCCCACCCCGATCGCCCACGTCAGGGCCGCGAGCGCGCCGAGATAGAGTGCCAATCGTGTCGAAAGGGTCAGAGCGCCAAGGCATACGAAAATCAGCAGGAATTTAAAGCTGCCCTCGCGCAGTTGCATCGCGGCCGGCGCGACCTCCAGGGAAAACGGGTTGGGCGTTACCAGCAGAACGGTCAACAGAATGATGTCCAGCGTACCGGCGAGGTAACCGATCCACCATCGCGCCGTGCGACGGCGAGCAAAGAGAAACTGGATCAGGCCGACGAGTTGGAACAGCACGAGGCCCGCCAGCACGAAGAGCAGCGAAGCATCCCAGCGGCTGGTCAATGAAAAAAAGCAGGAGATCACGGCGAGCGATGCCGTACGCGCCCAGAACTGTAATGCAGCCCCCTGGCGTTCTGCGCGCGCCCGCAAATTTTTCAGGCGCGAATAGCGGCGAAGTTCAAGCGTTGGCGCGGTCGGCATAGGATCACTTCGATTTCACGAGGACGTGTCACGCATTCGGCAAACCGCCTTCTCCAATCTGACAAATCAGTGCGCGAACTATATCATGAATGTGAGTTCATTTTTGAAACGCGGCTGCAAAGAGCAAAAATGTCCAGACAAAAGATCATGGTGAAAACCGAAGCAGGACAGGCGGAGGCTTCTCTCTTCAGGTCACCAAAAAATCGCAGCCCGGCGTCATTCTCCACATGGATGCGTTCGGCCCGGCCGGCGCTGGGCGGCATGGCGGAACGCTTGGCTGCAGAGGGCTGTACCGTGTTTGGGGCCGGATCTGTTCTATCCCAACGCGCCCTATCCTGCTCGGGATGATTGGCCGTGTCAGGCCGGTAACGGGCGGCGTCCCTTTGCAGGAGCGGCGGGCCGATCGAACGCGCCGGCGTCGCGCGGGTGTGGGCCAATCGGCATGATCGCCTCGAACGGCGTTGCGCCAAAGGCAAACGTCCATTTGTAGCCGACCAGTCCTTCCTCGGGCGTGGTGTGCTGGTCGTGATGGGCCAGCAGTTTCGCGCGGTCGGCCAGCTCCTCGGCCTCGCGCCGCACCATCTCCGCCGTTTCCGGCCGCATCCGCCTGGAAAAGCTGACGAAGGTCGCCTCCCGCTCGAGATGGGTGATCGCCCAGCCGATGAAATTCTTGTTGGTCATCTCGAACAGCGGCCTGAGCGGCCCCTCGAAATTCCACTGGATGGGCGTTTCGACCAGCAATTTCGCCGACAGGCCACGACCGAGCGCGATCAGGCCGAGTTCCTCGAGGTCGCGCAGATAGAGGAACATCGAGGCCTCGCTCAGTCCCTGCGAGCGCATGATGCCTTGCGGCGTGAACTTTTCCGACAGCATGACGAAGACGAAGAGCAGCGCCGGCCGGCCGGCGAGCCTGCGCTCGATCTCCGGCGCGATGTGGTTGACCGGCCCCGGCCCCCGGTTCATCGAGCCGAGCACGTTTCCAGCTCGACGCCGGCGGCGGCGCAGATCTCCACCAGCCGGTCGAGCTTGCAGTTCTTCTCGTGGAAGATGCGCTTCACCGTCGGCTCGGAAACGCCCATCCGCTCGCCAAGCTCGCGATAGGTGACCCCCTTCGCCTTCAGTGTCCGTTTCAGCGCCTCGAAGATCGGGCCGTTCATGGCATGCACCTCATTCCGGCAGTTTCGTATCGATATTCGATACTAGTGCCAATCACTCTTTCCGAAAAGTATCGAAAACCATAGGTCTCCGTCGTCATCACAGGAGACCGGACATGAAACGCATCATCACCTCAGCCTTCGTCGCCGCCATCGGCATCGCGGCTCCCGCCCAGGCCGGCGAGCTCTGGCGCGCAAGCGGCCTCGAACAGCCGGAATCGGCGCTGTTCGACGCCGCCAATAACCGCATCATCGTTTCCAACATCGTCGGCAATCCGGGCGACGCCGACGGCAATGGTTATCTCAGTATGCTGTCCCTCGACGGCAAGATCGTAACGCAACACTGGAGCGACGGCATGGACGCGCCCAAGGGTATGGCGATATCGGGCGGCAAGCTCTATGTCGCCGACATCACCAAGGTCCGTGTCGTTGACCTCGCCAGCGGCAAGCTCATCGCCAGCATCGCCGTACCGAACGCGGTCTTCCTGAACGACATGACATCGGATCAGTCCGGCAAGGTCTATGTCACCGACATGCTGGCCGACACGATCTACGGCATCGATGGCGACAGGCCGGAGCTGTTCGTGAGGGATGCGTTGCTGGCTTCGCCCAACGGCGTCTTCGCCGATGGCGACAGGCTGATCGTGGCCTCCTGGGGTAAGGGCATCAAGGCCGACTTCGGCACCGCCGAGCCGGGCGGGCTGCTGGCGGTCGACCTCGCCAGCAAGGCGGTGACGCCGCTGGCGGGCGCCCAAGGGTTCGCCGACCTCGATGGCGTCATCGCCATTGGCGGCACCATCTATGCCACCGCCTACATGACCGGCACGCTTTACCGATACAGGACCGGCGGCACGCCGGAAGCGGTTGCGCGGTTCAAGCCCGGCAGCGCCGACATCGGTACCGACGGCAAGTCGATCCTCTATGTGCCGCTGATGAACGAGGGCGAAGTGGCGGCGCTGAAGCTCGACTGAGAGCCGGCGTCCCGAGGCCGATCCGCGCGACCTTCGCTGACAGCCGTGGATGGCCCGTGGTAGGACGGTCCATCCACGGCGATGGTCAAGGAGGTTTGCCATGGAAGACCGGGAGATCAGAGCGGCCCTGGATCGCCATTGGGCCGCCTCCGACGCCAGCGACTTCGAGATGGAGCACCAGATCTACCGGGAGGATGCGGTGCTCGACTATCCGCAATCGGGCGAGCGCATAAATGGGCGGCGCAAGATCAAGTCATCGCGCGCCGCGCAGCCGAACCGCAAGCGCTTCACCGTGCGCCGCATCACCGGCACCGGTGACCTCTGGGTCACCGAATATGTCCTGACCTATGACGGCCGGCCATCCTATACCGTCAGCATCATGGAGTTCCTCGACGGCAAGGTGGCCCGCGAGACCCAGTATTTCGGCGATCCGTTCGAACCCGGACCTTCGCGCGCGCAATGGGTCGAGCGGATATCGTGAGCCACAGCGACGATCATCCGCCGCTCGCGCGAGAAGAACTGCCCGACGATACGGCCGCCCTCGCCCGCTATCTCATCGGCAAGCTGGTGGTGCGTGACTTGCCTGAAGGCAGGGTCAGCGGCCGCATCGTCGAGACCGAGGCCTATGTCGTCGGCGATGCCGCCGGCCATGGCTTTCGGGGAATGACGCCGCGCAACCGGTCGCTGTTTCTCGAGCGCGGGCACGCCTATGTCTATCTCGCCTATGGCATCTCGTTCATGCTGAACGTTTCGAGCGACACGCAAGGCACCGGGACCGGCGTGCTGATCCGGGCGCTGGAGCCGCTGGAAGGCATCGCGATCATGCGGCTGAACCGCGGCGTCGAGCGCCTGCGCGACCTAGCGCGCGGGCCGGGAAGGCTGGCCGCGGCATTGCGGATCGATCGATCGCTCGACGGGCTCGACCTTTGCCGGGAAGGCCCGCTATGGCTCGCTCGGGATGGCACTGAAACCGGCGCGATCGGGCAGAGCATCAGGATCGGCATTTCGAAGGATGCCGAGCGCCTGCTGCGATTTTACCTGAAGGCAAGTCCTTTCGTCAGCGGCCCGGGATCGCTCAATCGATGACGGACGGCTGTTCCACCTCATGTTTTCCCGCCAGCTGCGCCCGCGCATCGCGGATCGAAGCGGCATAGGTCACCAGCGGCCGCTTGACGCCGTGGTTGATCAGCATGCGCCGTATCCGCGGCGAGGCGCCCGAAATGATGAAGCGCACGCCAGCGCGCCTCGCCTTGCGGGCCGCGCTTTCGATGACATTGGCCGCCGTCGAATCAAAAAGCGGCACGGCCGAACAGTCGAGGATGAAGTTGCGGCGCTGGTCGGCGATGCGGTCGAGCACGCTGCCGACGGTGGAGGCGGCGCCGAAGAAGAAGGCGCCCGAGATGCGGTAGACGACGGTGTCGGCGTCAGCGGCCTCGCTGGAATCATAGGCACGGGCGCCGTCGACGCTGTCGGCGACATCGTCCTGCGCCAGATCCGCCTCGACGGCGACGGACTTCGCCATGCGGTCGATGAACAGGATCGAGCCGAGCGCGAAGCCGACGACGATGCCTTCGGTCAAATCGCGGAAGACGACGATCAGGAAGGTCGCCAGCAGCACCAGCGCATCGCCGCGCGACGCCCTGAGCAGCGTGGCGAAGGCCTGTTTCTCGAACATGTTCCAGCAGACCACCGCCAGCACGCCGGCAAGGGCCGAGAGCGGGATGTAGCTGGCTAGCGGCGCCGCCATCAGCATCAGCACCAGCAGGATGGCCGAATGGACGATGCCCGAAACCGGGCCGTGCGCGCCGGCCCGCACGTTGGTGGCGGTGCGGGCGATGGTGCCGGTGGCGCAGATGCCGCCGAACAGGGCGGACGCGATGTTGGCGAAGCCTTGCGCCACCAGCTCGCAATTCGAGCGGTGCCGCCGGCCAGTCATGCCGTCGGCGACAACGGCCGACAGCAGCGATTCGATGGCGCCAAGCAGCGCGAAGGCGGTCGCGTCCGGCAGGACGTCGAGCATCCTGCCGAGACTGACCGGGGGCAGGCCAGGCCATTGCAGGCTGCGCGGGATGCCGCCATAGCGCGTGCCGATCGTCTCGGCCGGCAGCGCAAACAGCGCCACGACGAGCGAGGCAAGCCCGATGGCGATCAGCATGGAAGGCCATTTCGGCCGCCAGCGCTTCAGGAAAACGATGGTTGCGATGGTCAACACCGCCACCAAGGTCGCGGCGGGGTTGATCGTGCGGGCCGCTTCGCCAAGCGCGATCAACTTGGGCACGAACGGTCCGGGTTCCCTGCCCGGCAGGGTCAGCCCGAACAGTTCGACGATCTGGCCGGAGAAGATGATGACGGCAATGCCGGCGGTGAAGCCGACGGTGACCGGATAGGGAATGAATTTGATGTAGGTGCCGAGGCGGAGGTACCCGATCGCAAGCAGGAACACGCCGGCCATCATCGTCGCCAGCAGCAGGCCGTCGACGCCGACGCGGGCGACCGTCGCCGCCACCAGCACGATGAAGGCGCCGGCCGGGCCGCCGATCTGGAAGCGGCTGCCGCCCAAGGCCGAAATGATGAAGCCGCCGACGATGGAGGTGTAGAGGCCGCGTTCCGGCGTCACGCCCGACGCGATCGCGATTGCCATCGACAGCGGCAGCGCGACGATGGCGACGGTCAGGCCGGACATGAAGTCGGCCTTGAATTGCGGCAGGTGGTAGCCCTCGCGCCAGACTGTCACCAGCTTCGGCGTGAACAATTCGGAAAATGTCGGCTTCACCGGCTGATGGGCCGCTTGATGCACTGCCTGACGCGCTTGATCCATGGGCTGCCTTCCGCACCTGCAAAGGCGGCGGGATCGTCGGCAGGGCTGTCGGCGGTCGCCGTCGCGACTTATGCCGGCTCAGCCTAGGGATCCGGCGGCACGGCGGGCTTGAGGCGCACGCCCCTGCCGCCGCGCTCGCTGGGCTGGTTCTCGCCGATCAGTTCCACCCCGGCACCATCGAGAGCCTGGATGACCTTCATCAGCGTGTCGACCACGCCCCTGACCACGCCGTCGCTCGCTTCCATACGCTGGATGGTCGGAAGCGAGACGCCGGCGCGCTCGGCGAGCGTCTTCTGGTCGATGCCGGCCAAGGCCCTTGCGGCACGCATTTGCGCGGCAGTGATCATCGACCGGAACCCATGTCTGAGTCTGCGGAGATAATGTGTAATACCCTCATTGTGATGTTTCAAGCATCATTGTAAATGCGTTAGACATAATCGTTGTCGCCTGATAGCCCATTTTCTTCGATACTCCGCGAGAATTTCAAGCTAGGGTGGCGTGCATCCGGGGCAGGGGTATACGCGGTTGAGAATTTTCAAGACTTTGACGATATCGGCAGGTTTGCTGTCGCTGGTTTTGGCGCTGGCGGGCTGTGGTGGGCACCTCATCAACAGATTGATCTGACGGCGAGGTCAGGCGTCGTCGCTCACGGCCTGGCGCCGTTGCAGAAGCCTCGCCACCAACCAGCATAGCATCGCCCAGGCGAAGCCGGCGCACCAGCCCGCCAGCACGTCCGACGGCCAGTGGACGCCGAGATAGACGCGGCTGACGCCGACCAGCACCGTCGTCAGCACCGCCAGGAACAAGACGTAGACCTTGGTCGTCCGGCCCGGCAGGAAGCGCGCCGCGAGCGAACCGAGCGTGAGATAGGTCACCGCCGACAGCATGGCATGGCCGCTCGGGAAGGAAAGCGAGGTCTCGTTGACCAGATGCGAAACCAGTTCCGGGCGTGGCCGGTCGACGCCGACTTTCAGCAGGCTCGACAGCACCTGGCCGCCTGCCACCGCAACGAAGATGAGAAACGCCGTCGCCGGGCGGCGGATCAACAGCAGATATATGATCGTCGCCGTGGTGATCAGCACCAGCACGCTGGTGCTGCCAAGGCTGGTGATGTCGCGCATCGCCCCTTCCAGCCATGGCGAGCCGATGGGAACGCCGGGCTGGCCCGGCTGGCGGAAGGCAAGCAGGATTTCGGTATCGAAGGCGTGCGGCGTGGTGGCCCGTGCCACCTCCATCAATTCCTCGAACGCCCACAGCCCACCGGCGATGACCAGGCCGGCCAGCAGCACCGGGAATTCGACCCGGTTGAGCAGAGCTTTCGCAGCGTTCTTCATCGGCACCGTTACAACCGCCCTTGCAGATAGGGTCCAAGCGTGATCAGCGCCACGGCGGCGATCGCCAGCGCGATGCCGGCGGCCTGCAGCGCGTTGACGCGCTCGCCGAAGAACACCAGCGCCACGACGTTGACCGAGACCAGCTGGATCACCGCCGAGAGGCTGAAAGACACCGACATGCCGAACTCGCGGATCAGCCGCAGCATGATCAGATTGCCCAGCGAATAGAGCGCCAGCGTCAGCAGGATCCTGCCCAGGCTCGGTGCCAGCCCCCATTGCTTGGCGGCGGTCGCCGCCAGCAGGAAGATCACCGTCGAAAGGCCAAGCTGCAGCAGTCCCGAAAAACTCAACGTCCGTCCCCCTCGAAGCGGCTTTCGCCTGATGTCGCGGACCATGTTTCCGAAGCGCGCCGGGACGTCAAGCGACGTCGTTTCCAACGAAGGTCTTGGCAACGGCGAGACTGAGGCTCAATGTGCTGGAATCGCCCGGCATGTCGATAGAAGGGCGGTCAGGGGACCATGATTCGTATTCTTCAGAACTTGGCGCGGCGCTGGAGCGAGCTTTCCCTTGCCCTGCAATTCGTCGTTGCCGGCGGCTTTGGGCTTCTGGTCGTCATGCTGGTCGTAGGGACCTGGGTGACGACGCAGATCCGGGACGGCATCATTCGCAATTCGGCTGCCACGACGGCGCTTTATGTCGATAGCGTGATTGCGCCGCTACTGCCCGACCTGCGCAAGAGCGAGGAGCTCAGCGAATCCGTCAAACAGGCGCTCGACGAGACGCTCGGCCAGGGCGCTCTCGGCAAACGCCTGGCATCGTTCAGGCTTTGGCGCCGCGACGGCACGGTGCTCTACGCGAAGGACGCGGATTTGATCGGCCGCCGCTTCGACCTGAACAAAAATCTGCGTTCCGCCTTCCAGGGCAGTGTCGTTGCCCAGTTCGATACGTTCGACGAGAACGAAGACAAGGAGCGGGCCGCGGGCGTGCCGTTGCTCGAGATCTACAATCCCGTGCGCGAACCCTGGTCCGGCGACGTGGTCGCCGTCACCGAATTCTACGAGATCGCCAGCGATTTCAAAGCCACCCTGGCTTCCGCCCTGCTGTCGAGCTGGCTGGTGGTTGCCGGCACCACCTTGACGGCATTCCTGCTTCTGTCGAGCATCGTCCTGCGCGCCAGCCGCACCATCGACGACCAGCGCGGGGCGCTGCGCCGCCAGGTGTCGGAGCTGCAAGGGCTGGTGACGCAGAACAGCGCCTTGCGGCAACGCGTGCAGCGGGCGTCCCGCCGCGCCACCGCACTCAACGAAAGATACCTGCGCCGGATCGGCGCCGACCTGCATGACGGCCCGGCCCAGCTCGTGGCCCTGGCGGCGCTGCGCATGGACAGTCCGGTGTTCACCGGCGACGGCCATGGCAGTGAAGGCCGCTCGACCGAGGTCGCCATGATCCGCAAGACGCTCGAGGACGCGATGCGCGAAATACGCGGCATCTGCACCGGCCTGGTGCTGCCGCAGATAGAAACGGCGGCGGCCGCGGACGTGTTGCGGCTGGCCGTCGAGGAACATGAGCACCGGACGGGCACGTCGGTGAGGCTCACCCTGCCCGGACATTTGCCCGAACCCGGCGCTTCTGAGAAGATCAGCATCTATCGCTTCGTGCAGGAGGGGCTGAACAATGCCTACCGCCACGGGCGGGGCAAGGATCAGGCGGTGCATGCAGGAATGAAAAACGGCAGGCTTTTCGTTGAAGTGTCGGATGGCGGGCCGGGCTTCGATCCGGCGCGGGCCGAGGGGTTGGGGCTGGCCGGCCTCAGGGAGCGCGTTGAAAGCATCGGCGGACAATTCGAAACCCTGACCGGGCCGAAAGGCACAAAGCTGGTGATCCGTCTTTCAGTCGAGGAGCAAGCATAATGGACGCCATTCGCATCGCCATTGTCGACGACCATCCGCTGTTCCGCGAAGGCGTGACCCGCAGCCTGTCGGAGATCGGAGGCTTCGAGATGGCCGGAGAAGGTGCGACCGCGCAGGACGCGGAACGCATCGTCTCGACCATGCAGCCCGACATATTGCTGCTCGATATTTCGATGCCGGGCGGCGGCCTGGCCGCGGTTGCAAGCATCCTTGCCGACCATCCCGCCCAGAAGATCGTCCTATTGACCGTTTCAGAGGCCAATGGCGATGTGACCAAGGCCCTGAACGCGGGCGTGCGCGGGTATGTCCTCAAAGGCGTCGGGTCGCGCTCGCTTGCCGATATCCTGCGCAACGTGGCGGCCGGCGAAAGCTATCTTTCGCCGATGTTGTCGGCCCGGCTGCTTTCCGATGTGCAGTCCCTGCAGCCTGCCAACGGCGTGGCGGACCGGCTGCGGCAACTCACCGGCCGTCAGACCGAAATCCTGCGGCTGGTGGCGGAGGGACTGAGCAACAAGGAAGTTGCCTTGCGCCTGGAACTGCAGGAGAAGACCGTGAAGCACCACATGACGGGGGTGCTGTCGAAACTCAGCGTGCGAAACCGCACGGAAGCAGCCCTCATGATGCGCGAGTTTCGCGACCGCGAGACGGACCGCTCATAGAGCGGTTCAGCGTCTGCGTAATTCCGCCAGGAGAAAGCGCTGCAAACCGTTTTTTCCTGGAATAAGCCCTCGGGGCATTTGGAATGCCGCGCAAAGGAGGTCACCTCCGCCGGGGGGCGGCGGAGGTGACGTGTGAAACTGGTCGTTGCCTGTTGACCAGCTTCACAAGGCCGAATTCACAGAGCCGAAATTCACAGCGCCTTGAGACGGCTGACATCGGCCGGTGTGGCCGGGCGGTCGATGATGGTGCGGCCGAGCGCATCCTTCATCCTGAAACGGCCGTTCTCGATGTTTTCCGTCATACCGTCGGGGTGCTGAACTGTAATCTTGTTGCCGTCCACGTCGACCTCGTCGCCAGTGGTGGCGTTGACATGGCTGCTCTTGTCGCGCTGGCCCTTGCCATTTCCGTTGTTCCCGCCGCCGCTATTCCCGTTACTGTTCCCGCTATTCCCGCTGCCGCCACTGTTACCGCCGCCGTTGCCGCCATTACCGCCGTTGCCACCGCCACCATTGCCACCACCCCTGTCGGCATGTGCGGTCGCGGCATCGATTCCAGGCACGAATCCATGGAAGGCAATTCCATAGGGAGCGACGGTCAGCGCCAGAAGCGCCGCCGATCTCAGAGCCAGGCGACAACAACGGGCCGTAATCGATCCGTGCATACTGATCTCCGTCGATTGAGCCGGCGCGCTCACCCCAACGTTGCAGTGCAACCAACATCGCCGAAAGACATGGTGACCGAAAGCGGCCTCCGACCGTTGCGTTTGTCCCCCAGGACCTTTGCAGGCGCAAGATTGGACTAAAGTCCCAGGCCCCGGCGTGAAAACCGGTATCGTGAGGGAGCGGCAGCGCGGATACGATGTCACGAAAATGTGATCAGTCGACGGTAAGGCGGTCGAACAGGCAACAAAATCCAGCCAAATCCAAGCCAGAGGTTCCCATGACCGAACATCGCCCCACCGATGCCCGATTCCGCACCAGCCTGCTCGAGGAAAACGAAGGCCCGGCCAACAATCCCAGCGATAACCGCACGATGGGCGAGATTATCGCCGCGCGGTTCTCGCGCCGCGGCTTCCTCAAGGGTTCGCTTGCCGTCTCGGCGATCGCCGCCACCGTCAGCCCGCTGGCAATGATCGCCGCCGACGATGCTCGCGCCGCGGAAGGCTCCGCCTTCACATTCGACGAGCTGGAGGCCGGTATCGACGACAAGCACCATGTCGCGCCGGGCTACGACGCCGACGTGTTGTTGCGCTGGGGCGATCCGCTGTTTGCCGATTCGCCGGAATTCGACCCGATCAGGCAGTCGGCGCAAGCCCAGGCCAGGCAGTTCGGCTATAACAACGACTATGTCGGCTATATCGCGATCGACGGCTCGGCGGAACACGGCCTGCTGGTCGTCAACCACGAATACACCAACCCGCATCTGATGTTCCCGGGCATCGTCAAGATCGTGGAGAAGGACGGCAAGAAGTCGGCCGAGGTGGCGCCGCTCTCGAAGGAGCAGGTCGATGTCGAGATGGCCGCCCATGGCGGAACCATCGTCGAGATCCGCAAGGACGGCGGCAAATGGCAGGTGGTGCGTGACGGCAAGCTCAACCGCCGCATCACCTCCAACACCGAGATGGCGCTGTCCGGCCCGGTCGCCGGCCATGACCGCGTCAAGACCAATGCCGATCCGTCCGGAACGAAAGTCTTCGGCACGATCAACAACTGCGCCGGCGGCGTCACGCCCTGGGGCACCTATGTGATGGCCGAGGAGAACATCCACGGCTATTTCTCCGGCGAGCTGCCGGAGGGCCACAAGGAAGCCGCCAACTACAAGCGCCTCGGCATACCGGAAGGCGCCTATGAATGGGGCGCGCATTATGACCGCTTCAACCTCGCCAAGGAGCCGAACGAGCCCAACCGCTTCGGCTGGATCGTCGAGGTCGATGTCAACGACCCGAATTCGGTACCGCTCAAGCGTACTGCCATGGGCCGTTTCAAGCATGAGGGTGCAGAATCGATCGTCGCCAAGGACGGCCGCGTCGTCTTCTATCTCGGCGACGACGAGCGCTTCGACTATGTCTACAAGTTCGTCACCAAGGGCATGTTCAACGCTGGCGACCGCGCGGCCAACAAGGACCTGCTCGACGACGGCACGCTGCATGTCGCCAAATTCGCCGAGGACGGCTCGGTCGAATGGATGCCGATCGTGTTCGGGCAGGGTCCGCTGACGGCGGAAAACGGTTTTGCCGGCCAGGCCGACGTGCTGATCGAGACGCGCCGCGCCGCCGACCTGCTTGGCGCCACCAAGATGGACCGGCCGGAAGACATCCAGCCCAACGCCGGCAACGGCAAGGTCTATGTCATGCTGACCAACAATTCCAAGCGCAAGGCCGATCAGGTCGATGCCGCCAACCCGCGCGCCGGGAATGCCTTCGGCCACATCATCGAGATCGTCGAGGACGGCGGCGATTTCGCCGCCACGAAGGGCAAATGGGAAGTGCTGCTGAAATGCGGCGATCCGGCGGTAGCCGATGTCGGCGCCACCTTCTCCACCGCGACGACGGCCCATGGCTGGTTCGGCATGCCCGACAATTGCGCGATCGATTCGGCCGGGCGGCTGTGGGTCGCCACCGACGGCCAGGGCCCGAAGGCCACCGGCCGCACCGACGGCCTGTGGGCGGTGGACACGGAAGGATCGGCGCGGGCGACCTCGAAACTGTTCTTCCGGGTGCCGATCGGCGCCGAAATGTGCGGCCCGCTGTTCGCGCCGGACGACCAGACCGCCTTCGTCGCCGTCCAGCATCCGGGTGACGGCGGCGAGGACTGGGATGCGTTCGGCCGGCCCTCCTACTACGAAGACCCGTCGACCCGCTGGCCCGATTTCAAGCCGGACATGCCGGTGCGGCCGGCGGTCGTGGCGATCACCAAACAGGGCGGCGGCAAGATCGCCGTCTGACGTCGGGCGAGACAAACGAGAGAGGCTCCGGGCATCCGAAGCCCCTCTTTTTGTGTGGCATTGTATTCAAGCCTCGGGAAAGATTGGCAATTTACATGTGGCGCCCTAGATCGCGCCTAGGAGATCATCGCCATGCCCAAGTCGATCTACGACCGTGGCCTGCTCAAACCTGGCGAAGTGGCCACCTTGCAACGTGTCTTCGATGAGGCCTGCCGCCGACGCGAAGCGCATCCCGAATCCGCCGAGGCGCGTGAATTGGCTCTCACCTTGCTCGCCCTCTACAATGCCGGCATGGTCGACGAGGAGATGCTGACCGAGGCTGTCGGTTTCCGGCGGCTGGAGCCGAAATCAGCGTGAGGTGCCCGGCTGACCGGGACCGGCGATCCGCTTGGCGATCGCCCTGGCCAATATGGCGGCATTGGCGAAGCAGCCGCGGATGCTCGGCCGCATGCCGGTGAACCACAGGCCGGGCAGTTTCGGGTCGGCCTGGCCGCCGTTGAAGAGCGGAACGCCCTTCTCGTCGAGCACGCCGAGATCGCCGACCATGCGCTCCAGCCCGGTACGGTAGCCCGTCGCGGCAATGACGATGTCGGGAGCAACCATGCTGCCATTGGCCAGGATGACGCCATCGCGGGTGAACTCCCGTATCGCCGGCACGACCACGATCCTGCCCGATTTGATGGCATCGACGGCGCCGTCGTCCGCGGCGATCGCGGTATAGTCCGAAGTCAGGCGGCTGGCGCCGCCGGCGGGTGCCGGCGGCATGCCGAATTTGGTGAGATCGCCGAAAACCAGGCGCTGCGTCACCGCCATAACCGCATCGGCGACGCGCAGCGGCAAGCGCGCCATGAGCGGCGAGAGGCGGTGCACGGCGATCTTGCCGACGCGCTTGGGCAAAAGGGCGGGACCGTTGCGAGCCGACAGCCAGACAGCGGCGGTGTCGACGCCCGCCAGGTGATTGAGGGCGTCGAAGCCCGAATTGCCGGCGCCGACAACCAGCACCTTCTTGCCCGCATAGGCCCGGGCGTCGCCGAAATCGGCCGAATGGATGATCCGGCCCGCGAACGCCCGCATGCCCTTCCATTGCGGCGTGTAGGGCTCCCTGTCGCGGCCGGTGGCGACAACGACGTGACGCGCCAGGCGCGAGCCGGCGCTGGTGCGCACGATCCAGTGGTCGCCCGCGAACATGATGGCCTCGGCGGAAACGCCAAACTCCACCGGCAAACGGTTCGCCTCATGGAAATCGTTCATATGGCGGATGACGACATCCCGGTGCGGAAAGGCGGGGGTCCCCTTTGGATAGGCAAGTCCGGGCAGCGCCGAGAGATCGCGGTGGGTGTTGAGATGCAGCTGCTCGTGGCGCCGGCGCCAGGGCTCGGCCAGCCGGCTTTCCTTCTCGAGGACCGCCGTCGCCACGCCGGCCTTCATCAAAGCCCGCGCGACAGCCAGCCCGGCGACGCCAGCGCCAATGACGATCGCCGGCTCGACCGCCACCATCTGCTCCATCATCGTCCCGGGTGTCGTATCAGCCATTCACTCTCGAATCCCATTCGCCCTTGCGGCAACCCCGAAAGGCTCGCAGGCCGTTGTAACAGCTTGATCGCGTGCAGGACCCGAACGGCAACTCGATGCCGATCTTCGAAGGCCCCGCGCCGAGGCGCGATCTCGCTCCGGAGCATTCCACCGCCCGGTGGAAACAGCCGGTCGCGGCACCGCGGCCAAAACAACGACATGGAGCGGATTACCCGCTTCTGTCCGAATACATCCAGCCCTATATGGCATATCGGCGGCATCGGCGATAATCAGGTCGCGGCAAAGTGATTGATTCGAGGTCCGGGGGCTGGGGATCTCGTCACAGACGTGGGCATTCGAAACCGGCAACCGATTTCGACTACCCGCGAGAAATCAAGACGCCGTGGCGCGTCTTGCGTGTCGACCGGCACGTCGCGCCACAAACGGCACGCGGAATCTCGACCATGCCCTCCTTGCGGATCTATTTCGACAACATCCTCGAGGGGGCCTCGCCCAAGGTCGAACGCCGAGCGCTGACACATGTCGAGCGGCTGGCGCTGGTGCGCCGCCATGGCGACTTCTCGCTCGCCTATTCCACCGCCGTGCAGCACAAGCTTTCCTATTTTGGCGACGCCGACGGCTACATCGCCTTCGGCACCAAGATGAAGCATCATTTCGCGCTCGGCGATCCGGTGGCGGCGCCGGCGCAGCGGCCCGATTATATCAGACGCTTCGTCGAGAGTGCCGACGGGCCATGGTTCGTGCAGATCGGCGAACAGACCGCCCAGGTCCTTGCCGGCCTCGGCTACAAGATCAACCGGCTGGGCATCGATACCCGCCTGCCGCTGCCCGACCATGATTTCTCCGGCAAGCGAAACGAGACGGTGCGCTATTCCGAGCGCTGGCTGCTGAAGAAAGGCTTTTCGTTCGAGGAGGACAAGCGCACGATCAACCTCGACGAGATCTCCCGGCTCTCCCAGAATTGGCGCGGCGACCGCATCGTCAAGCGATGGGAGATGGGTTTCCTCAACCGTCCGTTTTACGATCAGCTCGGCAGCGACATGCGCCGTTTCGTGCTGCACGGTCCCGATGGCGACCTGGTCGCCCTGCTCGACTTCGATCCGATGTTCGCCGGCGGCAAGGTGATCGGCTACACCACTGCCTTCAAGCGCAAGCATATCGATGCCTCCCCGCATGCCGAGATCGCCCTGACCAAATTCGCCGTCGACCGGTTTCGCGAGGAGGGTATCTCGGTGGTGACGCTCGGCCTGTCGCCGCTCGTCGATGTGGGTCCCAGCGGATTTGCCGAAAGTGAATTCTGGCGCAACACCTTCCAGCGCGCCTACGATTCGCCCTGGGTCAACCGCCGCAGGTTCAACCTGCAGGGCCAGGCGGCATTCAAGCGCCGCTTCCACGGCGCCGAGGAGCCGGTCTACATCGCCTTTCGCGAGGGGACCTACATCGAGATGCTGGGGTTGCTGCGGCTGGTCAAGGCGATTTGAGATCTGCCCTTTCTCGCCCCGCGCGGCGGGGAGCAACCAAGTCCCAGCCGATCAGTTCCGCAGCCGGTAGCCGGTCCGGAAGATCCAGGCGACGATCGCGATGCAGACGGCCAGGAACACCAGCGTCATGCCGAGGCTGATGCCGACCGAGACGTCGGCCTTGCCGTAGAAACTCCAGCGGAAACCGCTGATCAGGTAGACCGCCGGGTTGAACAGCGTGATCGTCTTCCAGATGCCGGGCAGCATGTGGATCGAATAGAAGCTGCCGCCGAGGAAGGTCAGCGGGGTGACGATCAGCAGCGGCACCAGCTGCAGCTGCTCGAAGCTTTTCGCCCAGATGCCGATGATGAAGCCGAACAGGCTGAAGGTCACCGCCGTCAGGATCAGGAAGGCGAGCATCCAGAACGGATGTTCGATGTGCAGCGGCACGAACAGCGAGGCCGTGGCCAGGATGATCAGGCCGAGGATGATCGACTTGGTGGCCGCGCCGCCGACATAGGCGATGACGATCTCCAGATAGGAGACCGGCGCCGACAGAAGCTCGTAGATGGAGCCGACGAATTTCGGGAAATAGATGGCGAAGGAGGCATTGGAGATCGACTGCGTCAAGAGCGACAGCATGATCAGTCCCGGCACGATGAAGGCGCCGTAGCTGATGCCGTCTATCTCGGTGATGCGCGAGCCGATGGCCGAGCCGAAGACGACGAAATAGAGCGATGTCGAGATGACCGGCGAGATGATGCTCTGCAGCACGGTGCGGAACGCACGCGCCATCTCGACCCGATAGATTGCCCACACCGCACGTAGATTCATGGCCGCGCGCGGGTTCATGGCTCTTGCCTCAGGAGATTGACGAAGATCTCTTCGAGCGAACTGTTCTTGGTGTCGAGATCGCGGAATTGAATGCCGGCCGCCTCGAGATCGCGGATCAGCGAGGCGACGCCCGGCCGGTCGCTCTGGTTGTCATAGGTATAGGTGAGCTGGTTGCCGTCCGGCGACAGTTCGAGCGCGTAATTCGAGAGGCCCTCGGGCACGCTGCCGAGCGGCGCGCGCAGCTCCAGCCTCATCTCCTTGCGGCCGAGCTTGAGCATCAGTTCGGCCTTGTCTTCGACCAGGATGATCTCGCCGCGGTTGATGACGCCGACGCGGTCGGCCATGGCCTCGGCTTCCTCGATATAGTGCGTGGTGAGGATGATGGTGACGCCATCCTCGCGCAGCCGGCGCACCATCGCCCACATGTCCTGGCGCAGTTCGACGTCGACGCCGGCGGTCGGCTCGTCGAGGAACAGGACGCGCGGCTCGTGCGACAGCGCCTTGGCGATCATCAGCCGCCGCTTCATGCCGCCCGAGAGCGTAATCGCCTTGGCGTCCTTCTTGTCCCACAGCGACAGATCGCGCAGCACCTTCTCGACAAAGGCCGGATTGGCCGGCCTGCCGAACAGGCCGCGGCTGTAATTGACGGTTGCCCAGACGCTCTCGAAGGCGTCGATGGTGAGTTCCTGCGGCACCAGCCCGATCAGGCTGCGCGCGGCGCGGTAGTCCTTGTTGATGTCGTGGCCGTCGACGGTGACGGTGCCCGACGAGCGGTTGACGATGCCGCAGACGATCGAGATCAGCGTCGTCTTGCCGGCCCCGTTGGGACCGAGCAGCGCGAAGATCTCGCCGCGCGCTATGTCGAGGCTGACTTCCTTGAGCGCGGTGAAGCCGGTGGCGTAGGTCTTGGAGACCCCGGAAATGGAAAGAATGGAGGGCATGGCTGAAAACGGCTGCTTGAAAGAGGTGTCTTGATATAGGCCTGTTGTCGCCCAGTGCAACCGCAAGTCAATGCCCTGCTGCCAGTTCTCGACATTGAAGCCGGGGGCCGGTTGGAAATGGGTGGCTTCTATTCGGTAAAATTGTCCTGTGGCGTTCAGCCTCGCGGCGGGACGCCGCTTTGACCTGACCCGGCTTCGGGCCTATCCTTCGCCAGTATTGGAGCAATTCCAGGAAAAGTGTGAAGCGGTTTTCCCGGGAAAAACGCATAACGCTTTCCCTAGGGAATTGCGTCAAAATAAATAAGCAGCCGGAGCCCGCCATGGACCCGCTTATTCTCTCGCGCATGCAGTTCGGCGCGAATATCTCGTTCCATATCCTGTTTCCGACGATCACCATTGCCCTTGGCTGGGTGCTGCTGTTCTTCAAGCTGCGCTACAACGCGACCAATGATTCCGCCTGGATGCGCGCCTATTTCACCTGGGTGAAGGTGTTCGCGCTGTCCTTTGCCATGGGCGTGGTTTCGGGCGTGACCATGAGCTTCCAGTTCGGCACCAACTGGCCGGGCTACATGCAGCATGTCGGCAACATCGCCGGACCGCTGCTCGCCTACGAAATCCTCACCGCCTTCTTCCTTGAAGCGGCCTTCCTCGGCATCATGCTGTTCGGCTTCCGCCGCGTTTCCAACCGCGTCCACACGCTGGCGACGGTGCTGGTCGCCGGCGGCACCACGCTATCGGCCTTCTGGATCATCGCGCTCAATTCCTGGATGCAGACCCCGGCCGGTTTCGAAATGCGCGACGGCGTCGCGCACGCCGTCGACTGGTGGGCCATCGTCTTCAACCCGTCCATGCCCTACCGGCTGGTGCACATGCTGCTCGCCTCGGGGCTGACGGTGTCGTTCCTGATCGCTGGCCTGTCGGCGCTGCGCTACCTCAAGGGCGACCGTTCGGAATCGATGTGGAAGGCGCTGCGCACCGGCGTCTTCACCGCCGCCATCCTGATCCCGATCCAGATCCTGGCCGGCGACCAGCACGGGCTGAACACGCTGGAGCACCAGCCGCAGAAGATCGCCGCCATGGAGGCCAACTGGAACACCGGCCCCAACGTGCCGCTGGTGCTGTTCGCGCTGCCCGACGAGGCGGCCAGGGAAAACAGGTTCGAGGTCGCGATTCCCGACGGCGCCAGCCTTATCCTGCGGCACAGCATCGACGGTGTCGTGCCGGGGCTGAACGATTTTCCGGGCAACCACCCGCCGGTCTTTCCGCTCTTCTGGAGTTTCCGCATCATGGTCGGCACCGGGCTCTTGATGCTCGCCGTCTCGTGGTCGGCCGCCTTCTTCCTCAAGCGCCGGCATTCGCTGCCCAAACCGCTCGCGCTGCTGATGGTGCCGATGGCGCTGTCGGGCTGGCTGGCGACACTGGCCGGCTGGTACACGACCGAGATCGGCCGCCAGCCCTGGCTGGTGACCGGCGTGCTGAAGACCGCCGATGCCGTCGGTCCGGTGGCCGGCAGCCATGTCGCGCTGACGCTCGCCGTCTATCTTCTCCTCTACGTGCTTTTGCTGATCGCCTATCTCGGCGTGCTGGTGCACCTGGCGCTGAAGGCGGCCAAGGATGGCGACACCTCACCGCTGCCGGGCGTGATGAGGACGGCCATGTCGCAACCGGCGGCGGGGGAGTGAAAAGATGAGCTACGACTGGCCAACCCTGCTCCCCCTCATCTTCGCCGGCCTGATGGGCCTTGCCATTCTGATCTACGTCATTCTCGACGGCTTCGACCTCGGCATCGGCATGCTGTTCGCCGCCGCCGAAGACACCGAGCAGGATACGATGATCGCGGCGATCGGCCCGTTCTGGGACGCCAACGAGACCTGGCTGGTGCTGGCCGTCGGCCTGCTGCTGGTCGCCTTTCCGCTGGCGCATGGCGTCATCCTCACCGCGCTCTACATTCCGGTCTTCGTGCTGCTGGTCGGACTGATCCTGCGCGGCGTCGCCTTCGATTTCCGCGCCAAGGTGCCGGCCGGCCGCAAGCACCGCTGGAACCGTATCTTCTTCCTGGGCTCGCTCACCGCCTCGCTGGCGCAGGGCTACATGCTGGGCGTCTATGTGCTCGGCCTCGATGTCGGGCCGGGCGGCATGGCGTTCGGCGTGCTGGTGGCGTTCTGTCTTGCTGCAGCTTATGCAGCGATGGGCGCTGCCTGGGTGATCTACAAGACCGAGGGCGAGTTGCAGAAGAAGGCGGTGCTCTGGCTGCGCACGGCGCTGGTGCTGACCGCGCTCGGCATGGCCGCCGTGTCGCTGGCGACACCCTTCGCCAGCCCGCGCATCTTCGCCAAATGGTTCGACTGGCCGCAGATGCTCTATTTGTCGCCGCTGCCGATCCTGTCGGCGCTGCTGTTTCTCTGGCTGTGGCGGCAGACCTTCCACCTGCCGCGGCCCGGCGACCGCCATGCGCTGACGCCGTTCCTGACGCTCGCCGCCATCTTCGCGCTCGGCTTTGCCGGCCTTGCCTGGTCGTTCTATCCCTATGTGGTGCCCGATCGCCTGACCATCTGGCAGGCGGCGTCGGCGACCGAAAGCCTGGCCATCATCCTGGCCGGCACCGTGGTGGTGCTGCCGGTGATCATCTTCTATTCGTTCTACGCCTACCGCGTGTTCGGCGGCAAGGCGACGGATCTGACCTATGATTGAGGGTGGGTAGAGCGGTTGATTTCGAGGTCACGGCGAGGCGCCCCCCTCTGGCCTGCCGGCCATCTCCCCCTCAAGGGGGGAGATCGGATGTCATGATTGCTTTCGCCAATTTCCGACGTCGCAAAGGCGCGGGGTCGACGCTGCCAATCTCCCCCCTTGAGGGGGAGATGTCCGGCAGGACAGAGGGGGGCGCTGCCCCGCCGGCCTATCGCGCTCTCGCGCCCCGCCGAGAACCTCAATTGCTCGCCGACAGCACCAGCACCGGCTTTTCGCTGTACAGCGACGGGAACAGCGTCTTCAAATTCGCCACCTTGGGCAAGTCGTTGTAGACGATGTAGGGGTAGGTCGGGTTCAGCGTCAGGAAATCCTGGTGGTAGTTTTCGGCCGGGTAGAAGGTCTTGCCGGTCTCCAGCGTGGTGACGATGGGTTCGGAAAACACCTTGGCCTTGTCGAGCTGGGCGATATAGCTCTGCGCGATCTTCTTCTGGGCGTCGTTTTCGGCAAAGATCGTCGAGCGGTACTGCGTGCCCGAGTCCGGACCCTGGTAGTTGAGCTGGGTCGGATTGTGGGCGACCGAGAAATAGACCTGCAGCAGCTGGCCATAGGTCACCTTGGACGGATCGTAGGTGATCTCGACGGATTCGGCGTGGCCGGTGCGGCCGGTGCCGACCGTCTCGTAGACGGCGTCGTCCTTGGCGCCGCCGGTGTAGCCCGAGACCGCCTTGCTGACGCCCTTGACGTGCTGGAACACGCCCTGCACGCCCCAGAAGCAGCCGCCGGCGAAGATGGCCTTTTCGCTGCCTGGAGCCGCCTTTTCGTCGATTGCCGGCGGCGGGATTTTCACCGCGTCCTCGGCGGAGATGGCGGGCGTCAGCCAGAAGCCGGCGCCCGCGACGGCAAGGGCGAGTGCGGCGAGCCCGCCGCGGACAAAGCCGGTCGAACGATTGTTGATATTGGTCATGGTTGCACTCCTCATGGCTTCCCCTGGGATCAGTCCATTGGGGATCAGTCTATTGGATCAGCTGCCGTGGCGCGATGCGCGAGTTGCGGCGGAGGCTCACATTCGCGTGCGGTCCGGACTTTTGCCTTGACGTCATTCCCGACGCATAACCGCTTCAAGATTTCCGGGATTGCTCCGGCAACTGTCCCCGGCTGGACAGGGAGCCCGCCAGGGACAGAAGGCCAGGCACCAATCTCAATTGGCTATCAATTGGCCGTGGCATCCGTTGCCGGCTTCATCGCATCGGTCGCCGGTTTCATCGCGTCCGTCGCGGGCTTCATGGCATCGGCGGCGGGCTTCATGGCGTTGGTGGCCATCGGGTCGGCCGGCTTCATGGCGTCCGCGGCAGGCGCCATGGCGTTGGGCTTCATCGCATTGATGGCGTCATCGGCGCGCGCGATGCCGCCGGCAAACAGCGCCGTCGAGCAGAGAGCAAGAGCGAGCGCCGGCAGCGTCAGGCGGGAGAAATTGGTCATGATAGGCTTCCTTGTGGGGTTGGTGGCGCGCCCTTTCTGGGCGGCCGGGCTGTTGCGTCGCTGCCCGTGCGGCGGCGCAAATCTCTGCTTGGCAAATTCCTGCTCGGCAAATCTCTACTTGGACGTGATCTAGTTGGCGGCGGCGGCCAGGATCGGCCCGCCGCCGGGCGACTGCACCAGCACGGCGGTGCTGAGGCCGCCAGACGCTGCCGGCAGACCGAACGCCTTGGCCTCGCCGGTCCAGCTGCCGAGTTTTGTCAGCGCGTGCACGACATTGGCGTGCGGCAAGGTGCGGCCGGTGTTTTCGCCGCGCGCCACCGGCACCTCGACGACACCCTTGGTGTAGCGCACCAGCCAGACATCGGCGTGTCCGCCTGGTGCTGAGCCGGCGCCGATCGCGACCTTGCCGCCCTCGAGCGACAGCGAGGGACCGCCGGTTTTGCCGGTGGCGGCGATCAGATGTTCGATCTGGCCGGGCGCGGCGCCGACGACGTCGGCATGGCCGTTGACCACCACTTGCGGCGTGAACGGCCCGTCATGGCCGAGCGGGCGCTCGTAGGAAACCTGGCGCTGGGTGAACTCCTGCTTTCCGAACGTGTCCTTCCAGCCGAGATAGTCCCAATAGGTGACGTTGAAGGACAGCGCCAGCACGCCTGGCCGGTCCTTGACCTTGATGAGGTTTGCATTGGCCGGCGGGCAGGACGAGCAGCCCTGGCTGGTGAACAGCTCGACCACGGTGAGCGGCTGGGCGGCTGCCGCGCCGAGCGAGGCGGCGAGCGCCAGCGCGGCGAGGCCGGACAGTGCGAGAAACCTGCTGGATATGACTGGCGACATCGGCTTCCTCCGTGGGACGGCGCCACGATGCGCCCGTCATGTCCCCACTTCGCCGCCACCACGAGCTTCGTTACAGCGCTCACCGCTTTGTGATTGAAGAACGCCAGCGCTTTTTCCTTCTCCCCTTGTGGGAGAAGGAAGAAGCGTCGCCGCTAGCTACCGCCAGGGCTGCAGACTGGTATCCCGCACATAGGCGAGGATCGTGTCGCAGACGGCGTTCATATCTCTCAGGACGTCGTCATTCCAGAAGCGCAGGATGCGAAAGCCCCTCGCCTTCAGGTCGGCGTCACGGCTGCGGTCCGAATCCGAATCCGCGTGCTGGCTCCCGTCTATCTCGATGATCAGGCTGGCTTCGATGCAAACGAAATCCGCGATGTATTTTCCAAATGGCGGTTGGCGCCGGAATTTTATCCCGTCGAGCCTGCGGTCGCGCAATTCTTGCCAGAGCCTGTCTTCAGCCTCCGTCATGGCACGGCGAAGCGAACGAGCAAAATTGCGTTTGGCGGAGAGGACGGGTTGATGCGGCATGACGTGAGGTTAGTCGAACGCCGCGGTCCGTCTACAGCCCCGGTGGCAAAAGGCACGCATTTCCTTCTGGGCCGAAGGGCGGGCGAGGCGCGTCTTCCTTCCCCCCCTTGTGGGGGAAGGTGGATCGGCGCGACAGCGCCGAGACGGATGAGGGGTGTTCCAGCGGAGTGAGACGCTGGCGTTCCCTGGAACACCCCTCATCCGTCGCCTTCGGCGACACCTTCTCCCACAAGGGGAGAAGGAAAAGCGTCCACGTCACTGCGTCAGCGCCGTGTCCGAGGGCCGCTTGTTGAAGTCGCATTTGCCGGTGACGTTGTAGAAGAAGTCGGCGTTGCCGACAAGCGCCGGGACCGGGTTGCCGCCGTCTTCCCAGGCCTGATAGGCTGTCGAGCCGCAAGGCACGAGGCCGAAGATATCGACGACCTGGCCGGTCGCGGTCTCATTATAGGTGACAGTGCCGGTCTGTGGATCCTTGATCCCGCTGTAGAGCCGGTTGGAGGTGGCCGGATCATTCGTCTTGAGGTATTGCGGGTTCCCTGATGGCACATACATCTGCAAACTGAGGCCACCCATCTGGCTGACATCGATGGACGCGCCGGTGCCATTGGCGGGATACATCGTGTCGACACAGTAAAATTTCGTCAGAAACTTGTCGGTCTGGATCACCGCACCGGCGGGCGGGTTGGAGCCGGCGAGCTTGCAGACCTGCGTCTGGGCCACCGTGCTGACAGTCTTGCCGGTTGAATCAGTCGTAAGGATGCTGGTGGTGGTGGTGCCATAGCCCTTCGGGTCCCCAGTACCGCCATAGACGTAAGCGATCGTCATCAGCGGCTTGGCCAGCGTCGCGCCGAATTGCGTGCCGTAGAGCGTCATCGTCTTGTTCCAGTAACCCGACACCCCGGTGACCTTGAAGTCCGCCTTGACCAGCGCCGGCGGCTTGCTGACCGCCGAGGCCACGGCGATCGGTACGGTGTCAATCCTGGCGATGGTCATGAAGACGGTCGGCATGGCGAAACTTGCCGTGGCCCGCGCGGTGGTGGCGGTGGTGGCGGTGCCGCCCACGAAGTTGGTCAGCGTCGCGGTGCCTTGTCCGCCGTTGGCGATGAAGGAATCCTGCAGCATCGTCTGGCGCTGCGAAAGCGTCGCCGTGGTGTCCATAGTGGTGATCGTCAGGATCGCGGCATCCAGCGCCTGCTGCTGGTTGGACTTGGTCTGGACCGCGCTTGTATAGTCGACCGAGAAGCCGACGGCCGCGATCAGCGGCATCAGCATCACCAGGAAGAGCGGCATCATCGACCCGCTGCGGGAGCGGGCAAAGCCGCGCAAAACCCTGAACATTTCGACCCCCAACAGCCATTAGCGTTCGTGCATTTACCACACAGCCGGCAAACCAAGGTCTAATGTGATCGATCAAAGTTTACGCATTCTTGGCCCGCGGGCTGGTTTTCCCGGTTTTTTGGCCGATGTCACCGCTTTGTGACCCGCAAGGCAGCCCTTGCGCCGCAAGCCTTGCCGCCGATTGCCGCCCCTGCTAAAGCGCGCGGCATGAGCACGCCCCTCGACCACATCCGCAATTTTTCCATCGTCGCCCATATCGACCATGGCAAATCCACGCTTGCCGACCGCCTGATCCAGTCCACCGGCGGGCTGGAGCTGCGCGACATGAAGGAGCAGGTGCTGGACTCGATGGACATCGAGCGCGAGCGCGGCATCACCATCAAGGCGCAGACGGTGCGGCTGAAATACCGCGCCAACAATGGCGAGGACTATGTCCTCAACCTGATCGACACGCCCGGCCATGTCGACTTCGCCTATGAAGTGTCGCGGTCGCTCGCCGCCTGCGAGGGCTCGCTGCTGGTCGTCGACGCCTCCCAGGGCGTCGAGGCGCAGACGCTGGCCAATGTCTACCAGGCGATCGACAACAACCACGAGATCGTCGTGGTGCTGAACAAGGTCGACCTGCCGGCCGCCGAGCCCGAGCGCATCCGCGAGCAGGTCGAGGAGGTGATCGGCATCGACGCCTCGGGCGCCGTGCTGATCTCGGCCAAGACAGGCCTCGGCATTCCCGACGTGCTCGAGGCCATCGTCCACCAATTGCCGCCGCCGCGCGAGGGCGATGCCACGGCCCCGCTCAAAGCGATGCTGGTCGACAGCTGGTACGACGCTTATCTCGGCGTCATCGTGCTGGTGCGCATCATCGACGGCGTGCTGAAGAAGGGCCAGACCATCCGCATGATGGGCACGGGCGCCAAATACCTGGTCGAGCGCACCGGCGTGTTCACGCCCGCCCGCATCAATGTCGAGGAGCTCGGCCCCGGCGAGTTCGGCTTCTTCACCGGCTCGATCAAGGAAGTGGCCGATACCCGCGTCGGCGACACCATCACCGAGGACAAGCGCCAGACCGCGCACGCCCTGCCCGGCTTCAAGCCGGCGCAGCCGGTGGTGTTCTGCGGCCTGTTCCCGGTCGACGCCGCCGATTTCGAGGATTTGCGCGCCGCCGTCGGCAAGTTGCGCCTCAACGACGCCAGCTTCTCCTATGAAATGGAAACCAGCGCGGCGCTCGGCTTCGGCTATCGCTGCGGCTTCCTTGGCCTGTTGCATCTGGAAATCATCCAGGAGCGGCTGGAGCGCGAGTTCAACCTCGACCTGATCGCCACCGCGCCATCAGTCGTCTACCGGCTGCTCCTCAATGACGGCTCGGTGAAGGAACTGCACAACCCGGCCGACATGCCCGACGTGGTGAAAATCTCGGCCATCGAGGAACCGTGGATCCGCGCCACCATATTGACGCCCGACGACTATCTCGGCGGCATATTGAAACTCTGCCAGGACCGGCGCGGCATCCAGGCCGACCTCTCCTATGTCGGCAAACGCGCCATGCTGACCTACGACCTGCCGCTCAACGAAGTCGTCTTCGATTTCTACGACCGGCTGAAGTCGATCTCAAAAGGCTACGCCTCCTTCGACTACCACCTGACCGACTACCGCGAGGGCGACCTGGTGAAGATGTCGATCCTGGTGAATGAGGAGCCGGTCGACGCGCTGTCGATGCTGGTGCACCGCACGGCGGCCGAAAAGCGCGGCCGGCAGATGTGCGAGAAGCTGAAGGAGCTGATCCCGCACCACCTCTTCAAGATCCCGATCCAGGCCGCGATCGGCGGCAAGGTCATCGCCCGGGAAACCATCTCGGCGCTGCGCAAGGACGTGACGGCGAAATGCTACGGCGGCGACGTGAGCCGCAAGCGCAAGCTGCTGGACAAGCAGAAAGAGGGCAAGAAGCGGATGCGGCAATTTGGGAAGGTGGATATCCCGCAGGAGGCGTTTATCCAGGCGCTGAAAATGGGCGATTGAGAAGATCGGCCTTGGCGCGCATAGCCCCAAGACGTCGATCCAGTGGATCGATGGCAGGCTTCGAAACCGGGGGAGCTGCCGGAGGCAGCGGGCGCCCGCCAGCGCGGCGCTGACGCTGCGCGGTGGGGATTGTCCCTATCTGAGAGGCGATATTCGGGCTCAGCATCGGAGTAGTAATCTACATGTTGCCTCATGCTGCTGCCGCGGCGATCCTGAAACCTCCGCCTTGTGCATCTTCCGCCCTCGTGGAATCTGCGACAGCAAATTCAGCAATGCTTTCTAGGTAATCGCACCGTTTGTCGGCGTGGCACGTTACCATCGTGCAAGCGGTCTGGGACCATTCGCATCACGCCGCCGGGCGGGCTAGGGCTAAGGGCACCCTTTGAGAACGTCCTTTGCCGGCGTATCCTCCTCCTAACTTGGGGGCATCAAATGCGCACCACTCCAGACACCACCGCCTCCATCGGCCTCGCCATCGGCGGCATCTTCGGCCTTGTCGGCACTTTCGTGGCGAGCGATGCGTTGCGCGAGACGCTGTGGGCGATCGATGGCGTGGCGCTGGTGGTGGCGGCCGCACTTCTGACGATGAAGTACCAGCGCCTCGGCAATGATTGCGTCGCTGCGGGCTTCCTGACCTTTCTTGCGGGCGAGAGCCTGCTTCTGGCCGGCAATGCGGCGGGCTTGCCTGCCAGCGTGCCTTCCTATGTCGGCGGCATCTCGCTTTGGGCGGCGGCGCTGATCATGGTCAGCGTGCCGAACACTTTCGCGCTGTGGATGCGGCTGACCGCGTTCATCGCCGCCGTGCTGTTCCTGGGGTCGGTGGGCATGGTGCTGTGGGGCGCGCCCTTGCTGCCGACCTCGGCGCCGCTGCCGGCGGCAGGCTATCCCTTCCTGGTGGCGACCTTCGCCGGGTGGATCTGGACGCTGCTGAGGCCTGAACGGTGAGGGCGGAGGGGCGCGACGCCTCTTCCTTCCCCCCTTGTGAGGGAAGGTGGATCGGCGCGTAGCGCCGAGACGGATGAGCGACTATCTGAGGTGTCAAGTTGCATTTGCGAACTCGCTTCGCGCATCGCGTG
>NZ_JAPYKS010000022.1:0-92255 GCF_037179605.1 Mesorhizobium salmacidum (SeqCode) | reverse complement strand
ACCTGCCGGTCGATTTCGAGAAAGCCTGTTACCTTGCCCATAGTCCAGTTCCTGCTGTCCAGATGGTGCGGTTGGGTAGCTCGTGTAACGCGGCATGGTCTCCATTCGGGACCTGTGCCGTGGTTTGCTGTTTCGTGCCTGAGGGCAACTTGCCCTGTGCAAACCGCGGCCGCCTTGATTTCGATCAAGGGCGCCGAGGGGACAAACTGACGCAATACCTCACCCAGCAGCGGTGCTATCTTGCCGCCACGATTATCAGTACGGGCCGTATGATGACCATCCGACAAGACGTTCAATGCGATGTCCTTCCTGTGCTTTGCCAATCCTGCGACGCGCGGTGCCACGGGCTATGCGGCGCGCTCGAGCCCAATCAGTTGGTCGCCTTGGCCAAGGCCTCGTCGAGACACAGCGTTCCACCTGGAACCGAGCTGGTCGGCGACGCCGAAGCAATCGAAACATATTCGAACCTGCTTTCGGGCGTTGTAAAGCTGACCAAGGGTCTTGCGGACGGACGCCAGCAGATCGTCGGGCTTCAATTCGCGCCCGATTTTCTGGGCCGGCCGTTCAAGTCGGAAAGCGAGATCAACGCCGAGGCAGCAACCGAAGTCTCGCTGTGCTCGTTCCCGAAAGCGGCGATCGAGCGGATGATGAGGGAGGCACCGGCTCTAGAACACCGCTTGCTCAAGCAGACACTGATGGAACTGGATGAAGCTCGCGAGTGGATGGTGACTTTGGGCCGTAAGACGGCGGTCGAGAAGGTAGCGAGTTTTCTTTTCCTGATCGCGAGGAACATCGACCCGACGACGGACGCCGGCAAGGAATCGGCAACTTTCGATCTGCCGCTCACCCGTGCCGACATCGCCGACTTTCTCGGCCTGACTGTCGAGACCGTCAGCCGTCAGCTGACAAAGCTTCGTACCAACGGCGTCATCCGGATCAACAACAATCGCCATGTCGTGGTCGATAACGTGAGCCGACTGCAACGCTGTTCGGGTACTTGGGCGTGTTCTGACACTTAGGCCTCCGGTCGCTTCGTCCGATTCTGCTGTGCGATGAATGGCAGGACGTGTTCGCGCTCAAACGCGATGTGTCGCCGTGACGCCCTAAAAAAGGCTCTTAACATGAAACCGAGGGCCTCAGGGTTGGCAACGCCACCTCCATGCCCGATGGTCAGCAGGGTATCGGTTAAATCCTGTGCGGCGCACTCGTCCTCGATGTGCTCGGCCCGCAAGCGACCTAGCGACGCCATCCGCTTGCCCTCAGTTGCGTCTTTCGCAAGCGCAGGAAAGAGATGCTCTTCCTCACGGGCATGGCTCATGCGCAGCAGCGGCACCAACTCGGTTGCCATCAGCCGGCACTTCAACCGGTCCACCGAGGGTAGTCTGTCGGCTATCGCCTCCAGCTCGTCGCATATCCGCAACTTGCGATCGTGCAAGAGACAGACATCCCCGCACGGCCGGCTGCCAGGAAGGCAGCCTTCGACAAACTGCCAGGCTTTGCATTTGACGCCTGAAGATTTGCAACTGGCCATGTGGGCATCTCCGTGAATTGAAGACGCAGAATTGTCTGACTGGCGATCATCGCCCTTGACATGGATCAAGGCGCCAACGCGCCGTTTGCGGAATTACTGGGGGGCGGACCCGCGTCCGTATCAAATGCGGCTCAGGGACATATCATGAGATTCGCCACAGAGATTGTCGTTTTGAGCGTGTTCGCATTCGCGGCCCTGGTCGGCGCCGGCTTGGGTGTAGACGCGCCTTTCCGGCAACATATGTGGGTGTTGTTCTTTGTCCTTGCCGGTTTCACGGCTATTCTGCTGCGCAACATCGAATTCAAACCGGCAGCTCCGATTGATCCATCGGCCTATATGGATGGGCCGATCCGGTACGGCGCCATCGCCACAGTGTTCTGGGGCGTCGTGGGCATGCTGGTCGGCGTGGTCATCGCGCTGCAGCTGGCGTATCCGGACCTCAACATTCAGCCGTGGTTCAATTTCGGCCGATTGCGGCCGCTTCACACATCCGGCGTCGTTTTCGCCTTTGGCGGCAACGCGCTTATTTGCACCTCACTCTATGTGGTGCAACGCACCTGCCGTGCCCGGCTGTTCGGCGGCAAGCTCGCCTGGTTCGTCTTCTGGGGGTATCAGCTATTCATCGTCATGGCCGCAACTGGCTATCTGCTGGGCGTCACCGAGGGCCGCGAATATGCCGAGCCGGAATGGTATGTCGATATATGGCTGACGATTGTCTGGGTGGCGTACCTGATCCTTTTCCTCGGCACCATCCTGAAGCGCAGGGAACCGCATATCTACGTCGCCAACTGGTTCTACCTCTCCTTCATCGTCACCATCGCGATGCTGCATGTGATCAACAACCTCACGATGCCTGCGTCGTTGCTTGGATCGAAGAGCTATTCGGCATTTTCTGGTGTCCAGGACGCGCTGACGCAATGGTGGTACGGCCATAATGCGGTGGGCTTCTTCCTGACTGCCGGTTTCCTCGGCATGATGTATTATTTCGTGCCCAAGCAGGCGAACCGGCCGGTCTATTCCTATCGGCTGTCGATCATCCACTTCTGGGCGCTGATCTTCCTCTACATCTGGGCCGGCCCGCATCATCTGCATTACACCGCCCTGCCCGATTGGGCGCAAACGCTCGGCATGGCGTTCTCGATCATGCTGTGGATGCCGTCCTGGGGCGGCATGATCAACGGCCTGATGACCTTGTCAGGGGCTTGGGACAAGATCCGCACCGACCCGATCATTCGCATGATGGTAGCCGCGATCGCCTTCTACGGCATGTCGACCTTCGAAGGTCCGATCATGTCCATCAGGACAGTCAATTCGCTGTCGCATTACACCGACTGGACGATCGGCCATGTTCACTCAGGTGCACTCGGCTGGGTCGGCATGATCTCATTCGGCGCGCTCTACTACATGGTGCCGAAACTGTGGAACCGCGAACGCCTGTATTCGCTTCGGTTCGTTACCTGGCATTTCTGGCTGGCGACACTGGGCATCGTCGTCTACGCGGCAGCGATGTGGGTCTCCGGCGTCATGCAGGGCCTGATGTGGCGCGAATACAACGAGCAGGGCTTTCTCGTCTACTCCTTCGCCGAATCGGTGGCCGCCATGCACCCCTACTATGTCATGCGCGCCGCGGGCGGCACGATGTATCTCGCCGGCATGCTGATCATGGCCTGGAACATCACGATGACCATTCTTGGCCGCCAGCGCGAAGAACAGCCATTGCCGGGTTCCGTGTCCGCTTTCCAGCCTGCCGAATAAGGAGCCAGACATGGGCTTGATGGCCAAACACGCCCTCATCGAGAGAAACGCCACGCTCCTGCTCGTGGGATCGCTGCTGGTGGTGACCATCGGCGGCATCGTCGAGATCGCCCCGCTCTTCTACCTCGACAACACGATCGAGAAAGTCGAAGGCATGCGGCCCTATTCGCCGCTGGAGCTCGCCGGACGCAACATCTATGTGCGCGAGGGCTGTTATCTCTGCCACAGCCAGATGATCAGGCCGTTCCGCGACGAGGTCGAACGCTATGGCCACTATAGCCTCGCAGCCGAGTCGATGTACGACCATCCCTTTCAATGGGGTTCAAAACGCACCGGTCCGGACCTGGCGCGTGTCGGCGACCGCTATTCCAACGAGTGGCATACACAGCACCTGACAAACCCGCGCTCCGTCGTGCCTGAATCGATCATGCCGAGCTACGGGTTCCTCAAGGACACACAAATTGCGGTGAAAGACTTCTCGACCCATCTCCTGGCGAACGCTCGCGTCGGGGTTCCCTACACGCCAGACATGATCGCCAATGCCAACGCCGATCTGAAAGCACAAGCAGACCCGGCGGCGGATACGACGGAGCTCGAGAAGCGCTATCCCAAAGCCAAGGTCGGTGATTTCGACGGCGATCCAGCTCAGGTCACCGAGATGGACGCGCTGATCGCATATCTGCAGATGCTCGGCACGCTGGTCGATTTCAAGACCTACGACGATGCAGCTGGCTACCGGTAGGGGGAGACGCATGGGGTATAATTTGATGCGGGAGTTCGCCGACAGCTGGGGCCTGCTTGCCATGGCCCTGTTCTTCGTCGGCTGCATAGCCTTTGCCCTGCGCCCGGGGGGCAGAACACGGGCCGATCAGGCCGCGCAGATCCCGTTCAAGGATGACTGATGATGAGCCGCGAGCATATCGACGAAGTCTCTGGCATCTCAACGACCGGTCACGAATGGGACGGCATCAGGGAGCTCAACAACCCGTTGCCGCGGTGGTGGGTGATAACTTTCTACGCCACGATTGCCTGGGCGCTGGCGTACACCGTTGCCTTCCCAGCATGGCCCATGCTGTCGTCAGCGACCAGGGGCGTGCTGGGCTATTCCAGCCGCAACAACGTCAAGAACGAGCTGGCGGCAGCGGAAGCCGCCAAAGGCAAATATATCGCCGCCATTCAGGAGAAGACCATATTGGAAATCGCTGCCGATGATGCGCTGCGCGAATTCGCTGTCGCGTCCGGCGGCGCGACGTTCAAAGTCAACTGCGTGCAGTGCCATGGCTCGGGCGCTCAAGGCTCCAAGGGCTTTCCAAATCTTAACGACGACGATTGGCTGTGGGGCGGCAAGGCCGAGGAGATCCAGCAGACCATTACCCACGGCATCCGCTTTGCTCCTGACCTCGATACTCGCCAGTCGGAAATGCCGGCCTTCGCAGACGTGCTTCAACCCGAGCAGATCAGCCAGGTCAGCGCGTATGTGGCTAGCCTTTCAGGGCCGGTGCTCGACAAGACCCTGATCCAGTCCGGGGCCAACGTGTTCGCGGATAATTGCGCTGCCTGTCATGGCGAAAAGGCAAAGGGAAACCGGGAGGTTGGGGCTCCCGATCTGACTGACGCGATCTGGCTCTATGGCTCGGGCGAAAGCGCAATCGCCGCGCAGGTCCGCGCACCCAAGCAGGGTGTGATGCCAGCATGGGGGGCGCGTCTGGGGGAGACAAAAGTGAAGGAGCTTGCGGTTTATGTGCATTCGCTTGGCGGTGGGGAATAGGAGAAGCGGCCTATTCACCGCTACCACCGTCGAGCGACGGGGCCCGGCTTTAGCCGGGCCCCGACCCAGGTTGTGACGCCAGCATGGGACATCGGGGAGACCAAAGTCACGGACTAGCGGTCTATGTCCATTCGCTTGGCGCGGGGAATAGGGGAAGGGCCTATTCACCACCCACCACCGTCAAGCGACGAGGCCCGGCTGTGGCCGGGCCTCGACTACTTTCGGCTAGCGGGATTGATTTGGATCAAGGCGCCGCGGCCGCCCCTGCGGCAAACTTGCTGAGGGAGGCGCAGACTGCCCGAGTGGAGGTGCGGTGCTGGACCAAAGGCAGATCGAACAGCGCGCAGCCGAGACTGTGAACTCCGTCATGGTTAAGCAACCGCTCTATGCCGCGCGCAAGAAGATTTTCCCGAAGGGGACTTCGGGCCGTTTCCGCCAGTTCAAATGGCAGGTGATGGTCATCACACTCGCCATCTATTATGTGACGCCATGGTTGCGATGGGATAGAGGCCCCTTCGCGCCGCACCAAGCCGTCCTGCTGGATCTCGCGAACCGGCGCTTCTATTTCTTCCTCATCGAAATCTGGCCGCAGGAATTTTATTACGTCGCGGGCCTTTTGATGATGGCCGGCATCGGCCTGTTCATGGTCACGTCTACGGTCGGGCGGGCCTGGTGCGGCTACACCTGTCCGCAAACGGTCTGGGTCGACCTGTTCCTGTTGGTTGAGCGCGCGATCGAAGGCGATCGCAATGCCCGCATAAGACTTGAGGCCGGTCCCTGGAGCGCGCGCAAATTGCTTCTGCGTGCGATCAAACATGTCGTGTGGCTGGTCATCGCAGTTGCCACGGGCGGGGCCTGGATCTTCTACTTTGCCGATGCGCCGAGGCTGCTCGGCGAAGTTGCGACAGGCACGGCGGCACCCGTTGCCTATGTCACCATCGCCGTCCTGACCGGAACCACATACGTGTTCGGCGGGCTGATGCGCGAGCAGGTCTGCACCTTTATGTGCCCCTGGCCACGCATCCAGGCCGCCATGCTCGACGAAAATTCGCTGACCGTGACATACAACGACTGGCGCGGTGAACCCCGTTGGCGCCATGCCAAGAAAGCACTGGCCTCCGCACAGCCTGTCGGCGATTGCGTCGATTGCAATTCCTGCATGGCGGTCTGCCCGATGGGTATCGATATCCGGAATGGCCAGCAGATGGAGTGTATCACCTGCGCGCTCTGCATCGATGCCTGCGATGGCGTCATGGACAAGCTCGGCCGCGCGCGCGGGTTGATCTCCTATGCAACGCTGGCGGACTATAATGCCAATTTGGCACTGGCGACCGCCGGCGGCACCGTTGCCATCAACCCGGCGCTGATCCGGAACTCGAGCGCCACCTTCCGCGAGGGTGTCGCGCACTTCCATCTGCGCAAGATCTTCCGGTTGCGCACCTTCATCTATCTCGGGGCGTGGTTGGCGATCGGATTGGTGCTCATCTCTTGGCTGCTGACGCGTGAGCGGCTGGAGTTGAATGTCCTTCACGACCGCAATCCGCAATTTGTAACGCTTTCGGACGGCTCAATCCGAAACGGCTACACCGTCAAGTTGCTCAACATGATCCCGCAGCCCAGGACGATCGTCCTCACCCTAGAAGGGCTCGCCGGCGCGGAAATGAGTATCGACGGCGTCGACCTGCCAGCCGGCCGCTTATTCGTCGTTCCAGTAGAGCCCGACCGGCTCAAAATGCTCAAAGTTTTCGTCCGCCAACCCGCGGACCGAATCAACACACCGGTGCAAAGCTTCAAGTTTCGGATTGGGGACGAGGCAAGCTCTGAATCGGCCGAGTATACCGCCAGCTTCAATGCGCCGGAGATCGCCAGATGAAAGCCAATACGCAAAGTAAACGCGAATTCACTGGCAAGCAGATGCTCCTGACAGTGCTCGGTTTCTTTGGGATCGTGATCGGCGTCAACCTGACCATGGCAACGCTTGCCAGCACGAGTTGGACCGGCCTTGTGGTGGAGAACACATATGTGGCCAGCCAGCAGTTCAACGAAAAGGCCAGGGAAGGACGGGCACAAGCCGCACTTGGCTGGGAAGGCAGGTTGACCATAGTCTCCGGCGAGGTTCGCTACAGCCTTGTGGATACCAACGGCACGCCTGTGCCGCTGCACGGCGTGCGGGTGCTGTTTCGGCACCCGGCCTACGATGCGCAGGACAGAGCTGTGACACTTGCCGCGGCTTCGGATGGCCGTTCCGATAGTCTTGGCGAATTTGCCGCGCGGCATACACCGAAAGATGGCGTCTGGATCGTCGAGATCGACGCCGATGCGGGCCTTGCTCTGCCATTTCGTGATATCCGCCGCATCATGATCTCGAAGGGAGCGCTCCGATGAGCTGCTGCGCGCCGGGCGCCGACGCGGCACTGGTCGTCGTCGACGCAGCGTCCGCCCTGCCCTCAAATGACGAGATCAAATTGGCCAGCCGTAGTTTGGGCGGCGACATGCACCAGGCCGATCTGTCGTTGCCGAGGGTTCACTGCGCGGCCTGCATACACGCCATCGAGGCGGCCTTGGGAAAGCTGGAGGGCATCGAAAGCGCTCGCGTGAATCTATCCACCAAGCGCGTGTCAGTGCGCTGGCATGGCGACCAGGTGCCACCGATTTTCGCTACGCTGGAACGGCTTGGCTTTCAGGCGCATCTGTTCGACCCCGAAACCGCCAAGGAGGACAAGTCCTTGTCGGAGCTGATCCGGGCGGTGGCCGTTTCCGGATTTGCCGCGGGCAACATTATGCTGCTGTCGGTCTCGGTTTGGTCCGGTGCAGAAGGAGTTACCCGCGACCTCTTCCATTGGGTTTCGGCGCTGGTTGCCATCCCTGCGCTCGCCTTCGCTGGGCGCATCTATTTCCGTTCGGCGGGGAATGCGCTTCGCCATGGGCGGATGAACATGGATGTTCCGATCGCGGTCGGGATTTCACTCGCCTATGCCATGAGTCTCTACGAAACGATCACCCATGGTGAGCATGCCTATTTCGATGCGTCGGTGTCGCTGCTCTTTTTCCTATTGATCGGCCGCACGCTGGACCATGTGATGCGCGAACGGGCACGCAGCGCCGTGAGTGGCCTTTCGCGGCTGGCCCCCCGCGGCGCCATGGTGCTGCGCGGTGACGGGGTGCGCGAATACCTGCCGGTCGGGAAGATCGAGCCGGGCATGGACCTGGTGGTTGCCGCCGGAGAGCGCGTGCCGGTCGATGGCGACGTCCTCAACGGCAGTTCCGATCTCGATTTCTCGCTCGTTTCCGGTGAAAGCACGCCTCGTGCCGTTAGCCCTGGAGCGCATATACAGGCCGGCACGCTCAATCTCACTGGTCCGCTCACCATGCGGGCGACGGCGGCCGCGAAGGAGTCGTTCCTCGCTGAAATGGTTCGGCTCATGGAAGCCGCCGAGGGTGGCCGGTCGCAGTACCGCAGGATTGCCGACCGCATCTCTGCGCTTTACGCACCAATGGTGCATCTGGCCGCACTCCTAACCTTCCTTGGTTGGATGACGGCATCGGGCGACTGGCATCTGGCCGGGACAATCGCAATCGCGGTTCTCATCATTACATGCCCATGCGCGCTCGGCCTTGCCGTGCCGATCGTGCAGGTGGTCGCGGCGCGGCGTTTGTTCGATGCCGGCATCATGGTCAAGGATGGTTCGGCCATGGAACGGCTGGCGGCCATCGACACAGCCGTGTTCGACAAGACCGGAACGCTGACTCTTGGACAGCCGCGTCTTACCAACGCGCCATACATCGATCCGGCCATGCTGGCGATCGCAGCCGAGATGGCCACGCATTCTCGCCATCCGTACTCAGTGGCGATCGCGGTGTTTTCAGGTTCTTCCAATCGGCCGAGGCTGGCTTCGATCAGCGAACGTCCTGGCTTCGGCCTCGAGGCCACCACGGAGGCGAACACTTGGCGCCTGGGCCGACAGGGATGGGCCGAAGGGACCGGTGGGGAAGCCTGCGGCGGGACCGTGCTTTCGAGGAATGGCCTGATCGTCGCCTCGTTTGACTTCGAGGACGCCGCGCGCGCCGACGCCGGGACCGCCGTAAAGGAATTGAAGGCTGCTGGCGTGTCCGTCCAGATGTTGTCCGGCGATACGGCCAAGGCTTGCGGTGAGGTGGCCAAGTCCTTGAGGATCGGCAACTTCATGCCCTCGCTTCTTCCTTCCGGCAAGGTCGAGCGCATCGAGGCACTGACCGGGGCCGGTCACAAGGTCTTGATGGTAGGCGACGGGCTCAACGATATGCCGGCCCTCGCGGCCGCGCACGTCTCGATGGCTCCCGCCACCGCGGCTGATATCGGTCGCAATGCCGCCGATTTCGTTTTCCTGCGCGAGGGCCTTCTGGCGGTGCCCTTTGCATTGGAAGTTTCACGAAAGGCAGGCCGGCTGATCCGCCAGAACGTAGCCATTGCAATCGTCTACAACACCTTTGCCGTGCCGATGGCGATATCGGGATACGTGACGCCGCTCATCGCGGCGATCGCCATGTCCACCTCTTCACTGATCGTTGTCGCAAACGCCATGCGGCTTCATGCGTTTACGAAGCGTGCGGGGCTCGGGAATGTACCCGAAAAGAGCGCTCGCGCTGACATACTGGTCCAGTCCCGGTGACGACCCTTGTCTATCTCATCCCGGTTGCACTCTTCCTCGGCGCGCTTGGATTGGCGGGTTTCCTATGGGCACTGCGTAGCGGCCAATACGACGATCTCGACGGTGCGGCAGAGCGCATCCTGATCGACCGGGACGACAAGCCGGACGGTTTGACCGAGCGCGCGACCATGTGGGGGTCGAATTCCAGCCGCCGATCGCCGCGAGCGTAGCGCAAGAGCGCTCTTGCCCAAACGGGAATTGGAATTCACCTATCGCCAAGCATACGAGCCGGATTGCGGGTAATGAGTGCAAATCTCAGCCGTTGCGAAACGTATGGCCGTACCCGTTGATTGCCGGAGCCCCGCCCAGATGAACGTAGAGGACATTCGAACCCTCTGGAAAGAAGCCTTTCTGGACGAGGTCAATCATCCCTTGCATCGATTTGCCCTCGTAGACGGGATCGGTAATCATACCCTCGAGGCGGGCACTCAGACGGATGGCTTGCTTTGTTTCCTCCGACGGGATGCCATAATGCGGGTATGCGTACTCCTTGAGCAGCACCACGTCATCCTCGGTGAATTCCGTGCCAAGCTCAACGAGCTTCGCCGTATCATTGGCAATTGCTAGCACCTGCGCGCTTGTCTGCTCGGGGGTTGCGGAGGCATCGATGCCGAGCACGTTGTGCTGTCGGCCGTCTTGAGCAAAGCCGACGATCATGCCGGCTTGTGTCGAGCCGGTGACCGTGCATGCGACGATATAGTCGAAGGCAAACCCGAGCTGCTTCTCTTGGGCGCGCACCTCATCCGCGAACCTGACGTAGCCAAGGCCGCCATATTTGTGAACGGAGCCCCCGGCCGGTATCGCATAGGGTCTGCCGCCCCTTGCCTTGACTTCATCGAGTGCCTCTTCCCAACTGCGGCGGATACCGATGTCAAAGCCCTGGTCGACCAGCCGCACCTCTGCTCCCATGATGCGGCTCAAGAGAATATTGCCGACTCGGTCGTAGACGACATCCTCATGCGGCGCCCAGCTCTCCTGAACCAGGAGACATTTCATGCCGATCTTGGCGGCGACCGCAGCGACCATGCGTGTGTGGTTGGACTGGACACCGCCGATAGAGACAAGCGTGTCGGCATTTGACGCGATCGCGTCAGGGATGATGTATTCGAGCTTGCGGAGCTTGTTTCCGCCAAATGCGAGACCTGAGTTGCAGTCCTCGCGTTTGGCGTAGATGTCCACCTTTCCCCCCAGATGTTGGCCGAGTCGGTCGAGCTTCTCGATCGGGGTTGGGCCAAAGGTGAGCGGGTGGCGTTCGAATTTTTCCAGCATGTTTTCTCCGGCGGTGCATGATTGAGCTATCCACAAGTCCTTCCAAATTCGTTTTCGGGTCAGTTGCGCCCCTCGACATCGAAAGAGAACCCGTCGTTGATTTCATCTCATTGGCCGGTGAAACGAGGTGAGGCGCACGCGGTGCTGCGACGTCCGAGGTTTCATCCCTCGTCCCCACGGCAGGTTGGCGACTGGCGCCGAACGTCCCGGTCGCCATCGCATTGCTTAGTCCTTTGTGCAGCGCTCGCAAGACGGCCAGACCGCCAGATGAGAAAGAGCACACTTGCGAAATAGCCTGCCTGGAGAACCAGCGCACAACCCAGAGTCTTGACCATTACCGCTCCGAGGGAATGCGAGACGAGGTATACCATGAGAGCGTTGGTGGGCAGGACCAACGCCATGATGTGACAAAACATCCTGAGGGGCACTGACGCCTCCTGCCTCGTCAGTCATGCTGCGGGGGTTCGGCCGCAACATGGGTCTGGCAGTTCTTCGGACAGACGCGGGCGCAGGCTCCGCAGCCGATGCAGCGGCCGGCATGATCGACGACCATGATCATGCGATTGAGCTCGCCTTCGAAGTCGTCCTCGTCGTCACAAATGCCGAGGATTTCACCCGCGTCATCGACGCCGTAAAGGTGCATGACTTCGCGAGAGCAGACCTTGAAGCAGCGGCCGCAGCCGATGCACGTCGCGCCGTCGATAGCGGTCAGATAGTCGGGCATCCATCTGGAGCCGTCGCGGGTAACGAACGGGCTGGTCATCTTGACTTCTCCAGGGCAGCGAGTTCTGTCTTTGCAGCGTCCCACTCGGCAAAAACGTCGAACGTTTTCTCGGCGACGGCCTTTATCTTGCGCCAGCCGACCGGGAGGTCCTCGGCAAGATCGTGCAAGTCCATCTTCGCGGTTCCCGCGCGCGACTGAAGCCTGCGGATTTTCATTTGGAGATCCTCAAGGTCCGACATATTTCCTCTCCGAACCGGTTGCACTGGGCGCTCGCTGGCGGTGACTCTTCGGCTGGCCTCCAGCCGAACCGTTTCGGCGAGGCTTAACTACTTCGTACGGGAACACCCTCGATCTTCAGCGCGCCACAAACAGCGGCAATGGCGGCTGCTCAGCTATCCATCTGGTCACACCGCCGAAGATCCGCGCACGCAGCGGCCTCTGGCCACAAGCGCCCATAACGACCATGTCGGCGGACGTGTCGATCGCATGCTGCGTGAGGGTTGTGGTCAGCGACTGGCCGGCGCTCGGCAGCCAGTCGATAGCTGCCCGTATATTGTGTCGGGCGAGGTAGGTCGCAATGTACATTCGCTGCCCGGCGTCGTTGCCGTTCCCGGTTGCCTCCTGATCGACGAGTGCGACACGAACTTCCTCTGCACCGGATAGCAGATGCAGCGCTGCCCGAACCACACGCCACGTCTCCGCTCGCGAATCCCAGCCGATCAGCATGCGCCGCGGCCTCAGAGAGGCCTTGGCGCCGTACGGAACCACAAGCACCGGCTTTCCCGATTTCACCAGACTGGCGTCAATAGCAAGTGGTCCGAGCTCGTCATCGTTGAGGAGTGAGGGTCCGATGACTGTCAAGTCTGCGTAGAGCGTCCGCTGCCGCACCACGTCACCGACACAGGCCTGGTCGCAATAGTCGGTGTCCACCTCACAGGGAGCCCCGTTGGCTTCCAGCAGTGTCTTGATTTCCTTGGGCCGTTTTTCCAGTCTTGCGTTATCCTGTGAAATGGTATCGATTTCGCGAATTCGTCTTTCCAGTCTGACCACGTCTGCTGTGTGCTCAGGCCAGACGCCTGGGCGGATCGGGCGACGCCTAGCAAATTTGATGATCAGGACGGACAGACGTGCGCCAACCTCGACACACAAGTCGGCGGCGGTTCTGACGTCCTGATCGGAGTGCTCAACTTCCGTCACACACAGCACGGTTTTAAAAGTCAATTGAATGCTTCTTTCCAAGTCCTGTACGTGCGCCCGTTCGAAGCCGCACCTGCCCAGCAGGTGGGACAATGGGCGGTGGCACCGTATTGGTTCATGTCTGCCGCCCTGCTCATCGGGAGCGTAGCCGGCCAGTTTGTGGTCTCGCTTGGGTTGGCACAGATGAGCGACCTGCAGCACACTCGTCCCAGTTCCGGCAAGGGTCTGAGCGTTGCATCACGCCCGGGCCGCGTCGGGATAGATTTCGATAGCCGAGATTGCATCATCGACCAGTTTCGTACCGGCCTCAGCAAGCTTCCGAAACGTCTCGAAGCCGAACCGGTGGACGTCGCGCAGCGTCCTCGACAAAACCACCAATCGCCCCGCGGTGAGAATCACGCGCCCAAAGCCCTCGTGGCTAATTTTCATCATGGGCGATGCCATCAGGCAGGAGCGCTCCTCGATCGCAAGCCCGACAGCGGCGTAGTAAATGTCGAGTCTCCACAGCACGTCTGGATCCGGATCGTCGATGATTGGGATTTCACGACGCTTTTCCTTGCTGACAATGAAATCGGCCAGCAGCTCCGCGTCCGGTTTGCCTTCCCATGAGCCGTAAGAGTCCTGTGCGCGAACCAGCCGCACGAGGCACTTGACGAAAGGCGTGGCAAGCGCCGCCTCGTCCTCTTTGACAGCAGGGATGACCTCCGCATCAGTCATTGCGCATCTCCTCGTTTCAATCTTCATGATCCTTGAAAGGCGGTTTCTTTCGGGGTACGCCCGCGTCCGCCAACACCTTGCGCAGCCACGGCGGAGGAGCCTTCCTGAGCATCTCCTGGGTTCGCGACAGGACGCTAGCGATCGGTTCGGGGTGCTGCACTTTGATCGGATGGATTTTTGCTGCAACGAGCCTGGCTGCGGCGGGCCCGCCGATCGCCAGACAAAACAAGAGATGGCAGCCTTTCAACGCCAGCACTTTTGGGCCGATGCGGTCATCGCCCTCGGTTCGATGCGTTCCTCTTTCGTCGGAAACGTCATCGAACGCCACTGCTTCGACGAAATTCCACTCGGCGCGCGTCACGTCGTAGACGGCAAAGCGTTTTGCCGATCCGAAATGGGCGTTAAGCTCCTTCAGGTCTTGCGTGGCGATCGCCACGCGCAGTGCCCCGGCTTGCCTTTCGGGCGGCGATGCGTGGGCCTCGTCAGTGACGAGCGAGAGGCGACGAAGCGAGGTCATCTGTGATTTCTCGGTTTCGGAATGGATCAAGGGTCTCAGGGCTCGGCGCATGCTGGTTAGCCTGGAAGATGTTGGCGACCTCGAAGATCAGGTCGCGCGTCCCCTGATAGAGGATTGTGGGCTTGTGCTGGCTGCCGAGGCGATCGAATATGGGGAAGCCAACGCGCATGAGCGGAATGCCGAGGCGCTCTGCAGCCTGGCGCCCGTGGGAATGGGTGACAAGAAGGTCAGTGCCTGCAGCAAGGGTTTCCAGATCCCCGAGATCGCCGACCTGGACCGATTGCGCGGGAATTTTCTCGAGAATCTTTGACCTATCGCCCGTACTCACCGCCGCCGCGATTTCGGCGCCCATACCAGCGAAAAAGGTCGTCAGTTGGTAGAGCTGGTCTGGTTCGGCAGCGATCGCAATTTTCTTGCCGCCGAAATGGAAATGTCCGTCGAGCAGGGCATCCTGCAATTGAGCCCGGCGACGGCGTATCTTGGCCGGCACCGCCGCGCCCGAAATCCACGACAGAAGCGAGACAAGCCGATCGACGGCCTCCAATCCAGTAAGGGAGTGAAACAGTATGTAAGGCACTCCCGTCAGCCGCCGCAGCGCGTCCGCCGAGCAGCGCATGTGCTCGCCAATGGCAATGCAGTACGCCGCTGTGCCAAGCTGGCGAATGTCCTCGACGCTGGTGCCGCCATAGGTGGTGGGGATCCAGCGATCCGGCACCGTACCATCGAGCGAGCCGGAGACGTCCGGCAGGATCACCGGTTCGAGGCCGAAGCTTTCCACCATCTCGCGCAAGTGCTCGATGTCGGCCACGGTGAGGTTCCAGCCGGGCAGGATCGCGATCTTCTTGGACTTCCGCACCTGCTCGCCGGGCCGTGTGAGGCCTTCGATCATCGCGGTGACGGCCTTGGCCCAGCCCTCTTCGATGGCGCCGTCGAAATCCGGCGTGTTGGCCAGAATGATCTGCGTACCCGCGAGCTCTTGCGCGCGCTCGCGCTTGATGGTGGCAATGTGGCCTTCGAAATCTTCGCCACGCGTTTCTATCAGCGCCGTGGTGCAGACCCCGATCAGCTTTGGCTGGGTGCGGGTCTTGAGGTTAAGGATCGCCTCTTCGAGATGCTCGGCGCCGCCGAGGATTGTCGCCAATTCGTCCATCGCCGTTGTTTGGAGGGGGACCGCTTCCTTGAAATGCCGCACGAAGAGCACCAAAGCGAAGCTGGTGCAGCCTTGGCTGCCGTGGAACAGCGGAACCGCGCCATCGACTCCGAGAAAGGCGAACGCAGCACCCAGCGGCTGTGACGACTTTAGCGGATTGACCGCGGCCGATTTGGTCGGGGGAAGAATGCTGGCCATCCTCAACCCTGGCCGACGGCCTTCGCCGTGGTGTGAGCAAATTTCTCAGGAGCGCGGCTCGTCGTGCTGGCGCTGGTTGTGCTCGTGAGCTCATCCTCAACAGCAGGACAGCTATCCCACGGTGCCGGCTCGCGCACCTGGGACCAGATCGGGTTGTGAATGGCGAGGTCGATCTGGCGTATGAGCTCAACCATGCCGTCGTAGCCCGCATACGGGTTGTGACGCTCCTGGTTGATGTCGAGCCAGGGTGTCTTTGCCTTGAGCGCGACGAATTGGGTGCGCCCGCCCGACAGCATCATGTCGGCATGGCCCTGTGAGAGCATGGCGTAAAGCTCGCGCGGGGCCACGGACTCGAAGATCTGGTTCTCTTCCTTTAGCGTCTGTCTGATGCGCTCCTTGTCTTCAACGGTCGATTTCTTGACCGAGGTTCCGACGATCTCGATGCCGATCTCCATGAGCGCATCGACGAGCGACCAGGACTTGACACCGCCGGTGTTGAGCAGCACGCGCTTGCCTTCGAGCCTGGGGCGGTAGGCGGCGAGCTTCTTCCAAGCAAGCGCCTCCTCCTGTGCAATCAGCGCCTCGGTGCGGTCGATGAGCGCCGGATCGGCCCCCTTTCTGACGAGCAGATCAGCGATGTTGCGCAGTGCTTGCGAGGTGGCGGCGATGCCGTAGAAGGAACCCTCGAAGAACGGGATGTCCCAACGCTCCTCCATCTTGCGGGCGAGACTGATGAGAGCGGTCGAGCATACGATCATCGCTGCCCGGGCGCGGTGCGCACAGGCAATATCGAGGTAGCGTGCATCGCCCGGAATGCAGGCGCGCACGCGGATGCCGAGTCGATGAAGGAGTGGCTTTACCTGCCAGAACTCTCCAGAGAGATTGAACTCGCCGATGATGTTGATATCGCAAGGGCCTGCATCATCGGGCTCTGCGGTACCGATGACGTGGTCAAGCAAAGCCTCGCCAGCGAGTTTGTTGCCGAGATTTTTAGAGCCGACGAAGCCCGGCGCATTGATCGGCACCACCGGCAAGCCGAACTTTGCCGCCGCGTGTTTGCAGACGGCCTCGATGTCATCGCCGATCAGCGCGGTCACGCAGGTGGAATAGACGAAGATCGCCGCTGGCGCATAAGCTTGGCTGATTTCGCGAATCGTCTTGAAAAGCTTGCGCTCGCCCTGCCCCATCACGATGTCGAGTTCGGTGAGATCGGTCGTGAAGCTTGTGCGCCACAGGGCCGACCCGGATGATATCGCGCCCCGATTGTCCCAGGAGTTGCCCTCGCAGGCGAGCGGCGCGTGGATCACATGCGCGACGTCGGTGATGGGCTGCAACGCAATCTTGGCACCGTCGAAAGCGCAGCCTCCGGCTGCAGCCCCTGGCGTCAGCGGCTTGGAACAGCCCACTTTGCGCGTTCTGGCATCCTTGCCCTGGTTCTTCTCGCAAGCGGGCTCGTTGAAGACATCCCGCAGTTTGGCATTGGGCAAGAACATTTGCGTCGGTCTCCAAAGTCCGTCCGGAATAGCGGCCACCCTAATGCGTGGCCGCTGCTTTAGCGGGTCAAGTCGAAGGAATAGTCGGTCACGCCCGTCTCGATCGTCTCTCGGTCGAGCTTGTCGAAGATCTTGTCGAGGATCGTGGTGAGCACGCGCAACCCACCCTGATAGCCTATGAGCGGGAAACGGTGGTGATGATGACGGTCGAAGATGGGGAACATCAGTCGGATCAGCGGCGTGCCCGTGTCACGTTCCAGATACTTGCCGTAAGAATTGCCGATCAGCAGGTCCACCGGTTCTGTAAAGAGCAGAGAGCGCATCGCCCATAGATCCTTACCCGCCCAGACCTGGGCGTCCTTGCCAAAGGAGGAGGCTGCGAGCAGCTTCTTCATCTCAGCTTCCCAGGCACTGGTGCCGTTGGTAGCCAAGCAGTGGGTCGGCTCGCCGCCTGTCTCCATGACAAAGCGGGCCATAGCGTGGACGAAGTCGGGGTCACCATAGATGGCGTATTTCTTCCCGTGCAGCCATGACTGGCTGTCGGCCATCGCATCAACCAAGCGGCCACGTTCGAGGCGGATCGCCTCCGGGATTTCCTTGCCGGATATTTCCGACACCCTCATCAGGAGCTCGTCGGTGGCCTCGACACCGATGGGATAATGGAAGGAGGCCGTTGTCTGCCCGACCTCCTGGCAATATTCCAGCGTCTTGCGGGTGTTGTAGTGTTGCAACGACAGGGTTGCCTCGGCGTTGAGAGCCGCTTTCACGTCCTCGATCTTGGTGCCGCCGTCGTACATGCGAAATTCGCCGTCCGATGGCGTGTCATACTGGTCGGAGGCGTCCTGGATGAAGGTGTAGGACACACCCATCAAATCCAGCAGACGCTTAAGCTCGCGATTGTTGCCGACGCAGAAGCCGTCGAAGCCGGGGATGATGTTTACGGTGTTGGCGACTTCGGAGCGTTGCTTCCCCTTCCAGAAGTTTTCCAATACACCTTTGACCATGACATCATAGCCGTCGATATGGCTGCCGACGAAGGCTGGGGTGTGTGCGTAAGGCACTTCGAAGTCCCGCGGGACTGAGCCTTCCTGCCTGGCGTTTTCGATGAACGAATGTAGATCGTCGCCGATCACCTCTGCCATGCAGGTGGTAGAGACGGCGATCATCTTCGGCTCGTAGAGCTTGTAGGTGTTGGCGAGCCCGTCGATCATGTTCTTCAGGCCGCCAAACACCGCTGCGTCTTCGGTCATGGAGGACGAGACCGCCGACGCTGGCTCCTTGAAGTGGCGTGACAGGTGCGAACGGTAGTAGGCCACGCATCCCTGGCTGCCGTGGACGAACGACATGGTGCGTTCGAAGCCCGCGGCGGCGAACACCGCGCCAAGTGGCTGGCAGGCCTTGGCCGGATTCACGACCAGCGCTTCGCGAGCGAGGTTTTTGTCCCGATATTCCCAGGTTTTGGTGAATTCGCTTTGGTCGGTGACGATCTGGTCCGGATGCGGACATTCGAAATTCAGCTTCTTTGCGGCCAGCATCTTTCGGTATTCCGTCTCCCGGAACAGAGGAGCGTGATCGAGAACTTTTTCGGCCGACTGCGGCATGGAGTACCTCTTTGATCTGGCGGCGCCATCCGGCGGCACAGGGACGTCATGATTTTCGGGTCTCCTGCGGATCAAGGACCGCAGGTGCTCGAGGCCGAGCAGGCGATGGGAAGCAAGGTTTTATTCGGCTGCGATGGCCGCAGCCGCGGGTTTGTTCTTCCAGGGCGCGTCGTAGAGGTCCCAGACCGGGTTGTTGATGGCCAAGTCCATGTCGCGGGCGAAGATGGCGAAGCCGTCATACCCATGATAGGGACCGGAATAGTCCCAGGAGTGCATTTGGCGGAATGGAATTCCCATCTTCTGGACCGGGTACTTTTCCTTGATGCCGGAGCCGACGAGATCGGGCCGGATCCCCTCGATGAACTTCTCCAGTTCGTAACCGGTCACATCGTCATAGATCAGCGTGCCCTCTTGCACGTAGTGACCGGTGCGCTGATAGTCGTCGTTGTGCCCGAATTCGTAGCCTGTGCCGACGATCTCCATGCCAAGGTCTTCGTAGGCGGAGATCACGTGCCGAGGGCGCAGGCCACCGACGTAGAGCATGACCGTCCTGCCCTCCAGGCGCGGCCAATACTTGTCGATAACCGCATCCACTAGCGGTCGGTATTTGGCAATCACGTACTCGGTTTTCTGTTGGATCCCCGGCCCGAAATGCTTGGCGATGGTGCGCATCGAGGATTCGATCTGGGAGGGTCCGAAGAAATTGTACTCGATCCAGGGGATGCCATATTTTTCTTCCATGTGTCGGCAGATATAGTTCATCGATCGATAGCAATGGATGAGGTTGAGCTTGGCTTTCGGCGCGCGCTCGATTTCGGCGAGCGTAGCGTCACCCGACCAGTTCCCGACCACGCGCAGGCCCATCTCCTCGAGCAGGATACGCGAGGCCCAGGCATCACCGCCAATATTGTAGTCGCCGATGACGTTGACATCGTAAGGACCTGGCTCGAACTCAACGTCCTTCTTCTCAAAGACCCAGTCGCGGATTGCGTCATTGGCAATGTGATGGCCGAGCGACTGCGAGACCCCGCGGAATCCCTCGCAGCGCACCGGCACGATGGTCTTTTCGTGCTGCTTGGCCTTCTTGCGCGAGACGGCCTCGATGTCGTCTCCGATCAACCCGATCGGGCATTCCGACTGGATGCTAATGCCCTTGTTCAGCGGGAAAAGCTCTTCGATCTCGTCGATGATCTTTTCCAGCTTCTTATCGCCGCCGAAGACGATATCCTTTTCCTGAAAGTCTGAGGTGAACTGCATCGTCACGAAGCTGTCGATGCTGGTGGTGCCGACATAGTAGTTGCGGCGCTGCGACCAGGAATATTGCCCACACCCCACGGGACCATGCGAGATGTGGACCATGTCCTTCACCGGCCCCCACACGACGCCTTTGGAACCGGCATAGGCACAGCCCCGGATCGTCATCACACCGGGAATGGACTTGATGTTGGATTTGACGTCGCATTCAGAGAGAGGCTCGGCTTCTCCGGCAATCTCTTGTATGCGCGTAGCGACGCCCAAGTGTTTCTTGCGCCGCTTTGCCGTCTTGTCTGGATATCGCGATAGCACGTCCTCAATAAGCTTGGTGTGCAAGGCGCCGTCAGTTTGGGAGTCAAGGCTCATAAAGCTGCCCTTTTTGAGGTTCTTCGTCTGGCGCCTGGTAGACGCCGTTCGGTGGAGGCGCCGGGATGTCCGGCGCCCTGGGCGGGACTATTGAGCGGCCGCAGGCGCGGGGGCTTCCTTTGCCGCAAGCTCGGCAAGCATCTGCTCCTCCGTCTTCATGATGCCGAAATCGAGCAGCATGTCTTCCAGCTCTTCCATGGTGATGGGAGTCGGCACGGTGCCTTGACCGCCATTGGCGTGGATCTTCTCGGCAAGCGCGCGGTATTCCCCAGCCTGCTTGGAGTCTGGCGCATATTGGATCACCGTCATTTTGCGGAGTTCCGCGTGCTGGACGATGTTGTCGCGCGGCACGAAGTGGATGAGCTTGGAATTCAGCTTTTTCGAGAGAGCCTCAGCCAGATCGAGTTCGCGGTCCGTCTGGCGCTCGTTGCAGATCAGCCCGCCTAGACGCACGCCGCCCGAATGGGCATATTTCAAAATACCCTTGGCGATGTTGTTGGCAGCGTAGAGCGCCATCATCTCACCGGACATGACGATGTAAATTTCCTGTGCCTTATTCTCGCGGATAGGCATTGCGAAGCCGCCGCAAACAACGTCACCAAGCACGTCGTACGAGACGTAGTCCACGTCTTCGTAGGCGCCGTTCTCCTCAAGAAAATTGATGGAAGTGATGACGCCTCGTCCTGCGCAACCGACGCCCGGTTCGGGTCCGCCGGATTCGACACACTTGATGTCCTTGTAACCGATCTTCAGCACGTCTTGGAGTTCGAGATCTTCGACGGACCCTTCCTGTGCGGCGAGGTGGAGCACGGTGTCTTGCGCCTTCGCGTTAAGGATGAGACGGGTCGAGTCGGCCTTAGGATCGCAGCCTACGATGAGAATCCTCTGCCCGAGGTCGACCAGGGCAGCGAGCGTGTTTTGGGAGGTGGTAGATTTCCCGATGCCCCCCTTTCCGTAGAATGCGATCTGACGCAAACGCGACATGTAGCTTTCCTTCCTTCGTTCCATCCATTGGGGCCAATACGCGAAAGACCGGCAGATCATGCCGCTCCCAAGAACGGGATCAAAACTCGTGCCAACCTGCGTGGCCCGACCTGAAGCGGAAAATTATGGTTGTAATTCCAGAGGTTTATCCTCCTTGAAGACGACTCATATTGATCAAAGACCCATGTCGCGGATCCGACAAAGCCTCCACAGGTGTCGATTGGTTGATGTCGCCGGTGAGACAGGCACAGCTCCGCAATCGAACACACCCTTGGCCTTGGCCACGTGCATGCCGCCGTTTACAAAGGTCTTTGTGAGACGAGCGCCTCTACCAAAAAGCCGCCAGTGGTCCGTGTCTAAACTGGTCGGCGTCGTCGGCATCCACTAGCAGGATCATAGCCTGCACAGGCCTGGCATCCAAAGCTGTCATCGCCTGCTGCCCGGCACCGAAGCGGGGCGTGGCTTCCGACGCAGACGATTTCGCTCTGCGATATGAGCTCAGAAAAACCATCGCGATAGGCAGATGTAATCGTAGTTGTCCTTGACGGCACGATCATCTGCTTCGGTTGTGGCGTTATGGTTCTGATCGGCGCTCGGTGCCGTGGCCGTTGCCGGCGCCGAGTGATCGACTGGGGACACGAATGCTCTCGCTGCCACAAACAAGACCAGCAATCCAAGCGCTATCGCCACCCGAATGATCCGCCTCATTTCTGTCTCCGTTCATCGAATTGGGGACGGCAGATCGAGTCGCCCCCTGCCCTGCCGCAGGTGGCCGGCGGGTCGATGTGAGGATCCTACGGACCGCGGCTGACGACATGCTGACGGAGCGGCCAACCAGGCGGATCGGCGAGGTGCTGACGGATGCCGGGCCATACCCGTGATCCCTACCGGAGTCGACGCATCGGCCACCGACACAAATGATCTTGCTATCACAAGCAGAGCCAGCAAACCAATTATTGCCGCTGCCACCAAAACGGTGCTCTTCATTTCTGTCTCCGTTGATCAATTTGGGACGGCAGATTGTGCCGAGGCACCCCGCCGGCCTTGACCCGCAGGGCGTGGGTGGGTCGATTTGACGAACCTACGCACCGCGGCTGACGACATCCTGAGGCAGCAGCCATCAGGACCAGGTGAACCGGAGCAGATGCTAACGGCACGGTCTCATTTTTAGGCAGAGAGCTAAGCCTCAGAACCGAGGATCGGTGCACGTCCCTAGCCGTAGGAAGCAGAGGAGTCTTTCGCCGATCCCAAGATCACCGGTCGGATCGGGGGCGTGATCTTGGCCGTCGCCGCTTGGTGCCGTGCATGGCCTGGATCCCGCAGGTGGCATGGGCGCCGGAGCTGAGTGGTCGTTGAGTTCCAACGCAAACGATTTCGCTGTCATGAACAGAGCGAGTAAGCCAATCGCGGTGGCAGGCAGCAGGAAGGATCTCTTCATGTTCTGTCTCCTAGTCAATTCGGGATCAAAGTCACCCTGCCAGCTTTGAGTGGCAGGCGGATCACCACGGCCTCAATAGAGGGTCATTGCTGACGGCAGCCTGACGAACGGGCGCCATCACCGAAGGTTGAAGCTGGTTTCCCGCTCCAAATGTCGGTGAAAGCGGGCGCGTTTTGTCGGACAAGAGCGATGCCGTTCGAACACGATGTCCCGACCAAACCGCAGCTTGCTATGCTGGCGCATCGCGGCGTCCGTGGACGGTCTCCCATGGCGAGCAGCGCTACGCCAACGCAGTCTAATTCGAGTCAGGCGGTTGCGACTTTGAAACCACGGTGTGACGAAGCGATTTGTCGACCGCCGGGATGATCTTTTCCCCCCAGAGATCGAGCTGGCGCAGCATCGTGTTATGGTCGAAATCTCCCAATTGGGTCTGAATGGCGATCTGGTCCGGTTTCAGGATATCTATCTCTTCCAGTAGGCGGTCGATTACCCGATTCACGCTGCCGATCGGCAAGTTCTCGCGCATAGTCTCGAAGGACAGATCCTGCTGCGTCGGTATTTCCTGCAGCAGGTAGCCGTCCTGGCTCTGCTGGCGGCGCTGATGCAGTGCTTCAGATAGCCGGCGCTGGAACCGGGCATTGTCAAGATAGCTGTTGATTTCCGCGGCGTTGTCGCTGGCATAGCAGCATCGCAGCAGCGATATCCTAGCGTGCGCGACGTTCTTAGCCTCGGACGCGGCCGCGTTCTCGATGCCTTCGCGCAACATGCTCAAAGTCTCCAAGCCGTTGTGGAATGCTGTGACAAAAAGATTGTGTCCCTCACGATACGCCCGGCTCATGCTGCGCTCGGACCCGGCGGCGATCCAGATCGGCGGGGTCGGCTTCTGAAGGGTGCGTACCGAGATCGCCGTCGGCGGTATCTTCTCATATCGGCCATTGTGCTCGAAGATCTTCCTGCTGAGACCCTTGAGAAGTATATCCAGATATTCAGAGAATACAGCCGGCGCCTCATCGACATCGACGCCGAAACGCTCGAACTCGAACTGCTGGTAGCCCGAGCCGACTCCAAGCTCGAGGCGGCCGTTCGAAACAACGTCGGCGAAGCCGATCTCAGAGAGCAGGCGCTGTGGCTGATAGAGCGGGAGAACACAGACGCCGGTGCCAAGCCGAATGGTCTTCGTCACGCCGGCGCAGTGCGCCACCATCATCAACGGCGACGGAACCAGGCTGTAGTTGTTGAAGTGGTGTTCGGCGAACCAGGCGGTTTTGAATTGGGCCTGCTCCGATGCCACCGCCTGTTCGATGGCGTTGCGGATTACACTGCCGGACGATTGGTGATAGCCGCGTTGAGCGGCCAGGATAAATGTCGCGAATTCCATGACGGTTCCTTGTTCACAGAGATGGGTGATCGGGGGCTTGAGTCGGGGCGTTGGCCGCGGTGTCGATCCTGTCTCGGTGATGGCTCGATCCACCGATTGCGGTAAGCCGCTTGCGGTTCGGCGATCGCAGCCGCGCCCGGAAGGTTGGCCCTAATGCGGACCCGCCTTCCGCGGGGCTTGGTGCACCAGCCGCAGCCCGCCAGCTGCGTGGCCAATCATCCCACGTCCTCGGTTGTCTCCTGATCGCGTTCGCTGGCGAATCATGCAGCACCGAACGAGGTCAAGCCGCCGTCCACGTACAGGATTGAGCCGTTGATGTATGAAGCGTCTGGCGAAGCGAGGAACAGCACTGCGTCCGCGACCTCTTCCGGCTCTCCCATCCTGCCCATCGGGATGCGCCGGCTGATCGCTTTCGGGTCGAGGCTGCTGCCAGGCGTGCGGATGTAGCCAGGAGCGATGGTGGCTGTCCGAATGCCGCCCGGCCCGACTTCGGCCGCCATGCACCGGGTCAGGATTTCCAACCCCGCCTTGGATGCACCATAGGCCTGGCGCGGTGCCAAGGGCAGAAAGGTGTTGATCGGTCCGATGTTAAGGATCATGCCTCCGGGGCCCATCATCTTGATCGCTTCACGGGCGCAAGTGAAGGCACCGGTGAGAGTGACATCAAGAACGTCTTGGGTCTGGGCCGACATTTGTTGATCACCGGCAACAGCACTGTTGACGAGGACCTCCAAGCGGCCGAAGCGCCCCCTCAATTGATCGAACAGCGCCACCACCTCGCTCTCGACCGCAACGTCCAGGGGGTACGCCACATGCGTTCTGCCGAGCGATCGAGCGAGTTCTGTCGCGGCAGTGCGGTCTCTGTCGGCAATCACGACGGTGTCGCCGTTCGCGGCAAAGCGGCGGACAATGGCCGCGCCTATGCCCTTTGCCCCGCCCGTGACAAGCACGATTCGCCCGCCGCTCTGCTCGGCTGGACGGGACAGTTCGGCTCCTGGAGTCCCATCGACCGGCGGATGTGCATCGCCCGGCTGGTTGAAGGACGTCCAACCACCATCAACCGTCAGCACCGAACCGGTCACGTAACTGGCTTGTGGGCTGGCCAGAAATCGTATCACCCGGGCGATCTCGTCGGGGCGCCCCATGCGCCCCATGGGCACGCGGCGGCGCACCGCCGACAGGTCCGCTTTGCCGTCACGTTCAAGTGCCGCGGTCATCGAAGTGCGCACATAGCCCGGTGCCACCGCCGTCACGCGAATGCCGCGCGAAGCCCACTCGCACGCCAAAGATTTCGTGAAGGAGATCAGGCCCGCTTTCGACGCAGCGTAGGCACTGCGCTTGGGATTGCTGACTGTGCCCGATATCGAGGCGACGTTGACGATGGCAGCGCCAGGTTGCATCCGCCTAGCTGCTTGGCGGGCCATAGCAAAGGGACCGACCAGGTTTACCGCCAGGGTGCGTCGGAAGGACTCGATACTGGTCTCGACAGTTGGGTTCACGGTGGGCCCGATACCCGCGTTGTTGACGAGTACGTCGATCCGCGCGAACTGTGCTTCGACCCGGTGGTAAAGCGCAAGAATGTCGTCTTTTTTCGAGACATCGTACTCGAGGCCGAGGTGCGGGCGGCCGAGACCGCGGGCCAGTTCAAGCACCCCACTGCCGGGAAGGTCTACAGCAACGACGACGTCTCTATCCGCGGCAAACGTATCGGCCAGGGCACGGCCGATCCCGCCTGCAGCGCCGGTTATGATCACGATGCGTCTTGCCAGGCGGTTCATGACCTGCTCTGCCAGTAGCGCCCTGACGCCAAGTGGCGGAAGGTCCGGTTTCGAAACAGCAGCGCGTTCTGATGGGGGTTCAATTCCCTCCCAAGTGGACCAGGTCCGCTCTGGGTCAGGAATTATCTCCGCAGCATGGTGGCGAGGGGACAGCCTTTCGCCGCAAGAGGGGCTGGGACAGTGCAGCACGCTCATAATCTTTCGCCCCCGCCGCCGCGCGTGGCGAGCGCGTAGACCGGGTCGACTGGATGCGGTGCTCCGACCGGCTGCCGGGGCCCGAACCGCTCTGGCTCAAAGCCGGCCGGCGGGATCTGCTCCTCCTGCCAGTCGTAGACCACCGTCCGTCCGGCGATCCGCCACGCCCCTTCCCGCTTCTGAAACAGATCGCAATAGCGGCCGCAGAGGAGCTCCTGACGTATTTCGCCGGCCTTGTCGGGTCCGCGTTGCAAAGCGGTGAAATAGCTCTCGACTGCGGCCTCAGCCGGGCTGATGAAATCAATCAGGATGTTCGTGACCTGATGGACGTAGCGCGGTCTGGTCTTGAAGATATCCAGCGCAACCTGGATGAACCCCTCGGCCGGGCCGCAATAGGCACCATGATTGTCGTGCGCATCTGGCCAGTAAGCGCTGCGCAGTGCCGCCTCGTCGGCCCGGTCTATTCCGCGGCAGTACCGATAGAGGCAGTCACGGATGGCCTCCCGGTCGAGCAGTTCGATAACTTTTGCATGGTCCATTGCTTGTTCCAAATTCTAAGATTGCAAGAGGCGTTTTCGCGCCTTCAGGTGCCGCAACACCGATTGTCCGGCGCTCGATCGCCCCCCGCCCGGCTTTTTGCGCGTTTGATGCGGCTCGATGCAGCCAGGCCGCGACACGCCCGAGACAAAGACGGACACCGGTCAAGGACCGGCCGTGCCATCGATTTCCAGTGCACGTTCGGGGCAGGATCGGGCGCCTCGTGCGGCCAGCAGTTCGTCTCCCGCTGCCACCTTGATGTCACCGGGGAGGATGTAGCCCTCGTCATCAAGGGTGAAGACGTTCGGTGCATGTGCCCAGCATCGCGCGTGCCCTTGGCATTTGGCCTTGTCGACGATGATGCGCATGGCCCTAGCTCCATAGTTCTTTCCCGCGGATCGAGGACGGTCTGGTCAGCACCAGTCCAGGATCAGATTTTCGATCCCGAACACATGGCCGCCGTGGGTGATGGGCGCCGTGCCTTCCTTGATCCGGAACGCCGGGATGCGCGCCAGCCACTCCTCCAGGCCAATGACAATCTCGCGCCGTGCGAGGTGTGAGCCAAGGCAGCGATGGGGACCATTGGCAAAGGCGGAGTGGGAATTCTCCTCTCGCGCCAGATCGACCGTGTCGGGGCATGCGAATTCCGCCGGGTCGCGATTGGCAATCATCGTGGCGCAGGAAATGTAGTCCCCCTTGCGGATGGGCGCGCCTTCGAAGTCGATGTCTTTGGTTGCCACGCGCAGCATCTGCACGGTCGAAAAGGCGCGCAGCAATTCTTCGGCTGCCAGCCCGATGCGTTCAGGTTTGCTCCGCAGCCATTCCTGGTCTTTCGGATTGCGCGCAAGATAGGACAAATCAAAACCTATCGCTGCTGCGACCGTGTCGAGACCCGCGACAAACACGAGCACGCCGATGCCGCGGACTTCCTTGTCGGTCAGCGGGCGGCCCTCGACCTTAGCCTGCACGACGAAGGTCATGAAATCACCGACGGGTACCTTGCGCCGCAGGGCTGCAAGATCGTCGATGAAAGAGACAATCTTCTGGGCCGCCGCCGACCTTTTGACAGGCTCGCCGTGGAGGAGATCCTTCCCCCAGTCGACAAATATGTCGAGTCGGTGGTCCGATAGCCCGAGGAAGCGAAGAAAGATGTTGACCGCGAAAGGGAAGGCGAAATCTTTCATGACATCGCAGCTTGTGCCCGAGGCGGCGATCCTGTCGATGAGTGCGATCGCCCGCTCCCGGACAGCTGGTTCGAGCGCTGTTACGCGCTGGGGTGAAAACAGTGGGTTGAGGAGTGAACGAAAAACACCATGCGCCGGTGGGTCGAGTTCGAGTGGGATCATCGGCCAGGTTTCGCCGAGCGCGGAGGCGAAGATGCTCCGGTGGCTGGAAAAGGTTTCGGTATCCTGCAGCACTCTGCGCTGGTCTCTGGCGCGCGTGATGACCCAGGTACCCCGGCCGTCGCGCGTGTTGTGGGGGGCGTAAAAGATCGGAGGCCCGGCATGGACGCAGGCGACAGCTGCGTGAGGATCCCCGTTGACCGTGGGGGGCATCCCAGGCGACGTGAACAGGCTGAAGTCCCTTACCAGTTCGGGCGGGACATGGTCCGGGACCGGACTGCTCGCAACTTCATTTTTCTTCATCTGACGCCTCCTTGGGGGCCGTATGGAGGGCTCGAGCGCACCGTGACAAAAAGTGCGAAGCAATGAACTTGCCTCCTTCCAGCAACACTGCCGGGGGGAGGCGCGCGGCCTCGCACTTCTAACGGATGCAGCCTTTAATTCAGGCCGATGTCGTTCCTGATCCGTGCAAGGCAGCTTTCGTCTTCCTCGGAGCCAAAACAGCTTTCGAAATCGCTGCATTGGCGGCAACTGGGCGCGGTGCATATTGAGAAGCCTTCAGCCTGGCACAGCATGCGGTACAGGTACTTCTTCCATTTCATGTTGTTGGTGTTGCCGGCTGCCAGTGTCGGAAAATGTGTAGCGAGCAAGCGGCTGAGTTCGGCCCGATTGAAAAGGCCAAGATCCTCCCAGAGGTGGTCATCGCGCATGGCGCGCCGAGCGATGATTTTGGCAAACCGGGCGCTGGCCGGGTCTCCCGGCCGGGCCTGTCCCAGCAGCAGGTCGCGCAGGAGGTGTTCCTCCATCTCAGGCTCGAGGTCGGTCGCCTCTTCCAGGGCGAAGGAACTGATAGGAACATGCGGGAAACGGTCCGTCAGGACATCACGCAGATCGGCACGCGAAAGGCCGGTTGCCTGTGTCGCGGTCGCTTCGCCGGCATCAATCTCCTCGAGCGCTCTGGAGAGGACACAGGCAAGGACGTGCTCGTCGAACCTGACCGCCGGATCGATCGAAGGCCATTGGCCGGCGCCGGACGACTTTGCGTGTGGAAGCCGATCAGGGCGATAGGGCCTTCGAGCTCGGCGGGTGACGCCCGTTTTCCAAATAATGCCCTCGTGGGACTGACCTGACATTCTTGCTTCCCTGCTTCGTTGCCTCGACCGCGATGTGGCTCGCGACATGAAAGCCTACCGGCGGCGTCCAGCCGCTCTGGCAAGCAGATTCAAACGCCGTGCCAACTGCGCCGCCAACGGCACAACGAGGGCCCTAGAAGGGATTTAGTGGGAGCGCAGCAAGAACGCGGACGACACGAGCGTCGTCGATTCGACAAACCCGACACTGGGACGTCCGTTCAGCCATCCCGGGAAACTTGGACAAGTTACTCCACAGCGGAAGCGGAATTGCGCGAGCCACGCGAGGGCCTTCGCATGTCAGATGTCCGACATGCGACACAGCATCTTGGACCCCCGTCACGTTGTTTTAGAAGCGATTTTTCCTTTGGCACGATCCATGCGTGGAGATGAGTGAACGCTTCACGGACCGAGGAGATGAGCCTTGAAGAGCGACGGGCAATGTCGATGTGGCTTGAGTGCTGGGCACCCCCATATGCGAGCACCTTTGGCGGCTACGCTGGCCACCACCACCGTTGCTGACGGTGAGGCAACGCATGTCCGGTGCGTTCAGATATTGGCGGACGTCTGCGGCCGTTCGGGAGCCGGCGGGATTATCCGTCTCGAGCACGGCGAGGATGCTGGTCGAAACATCGTCGACAGCGATGAACATCGCTGTCTTGCCCTCGACCGCCATCCTGATGTGAGCGCCCTCGCGCGCTTTTCTCGAGGACGAGCAATTCTTCGTCGATATCCCTTCCATCGGCATGGCCGTAGAAGGCGTGCCAGAGAACGCAAGCCACCCAGGTCGACGTCGCCGGGTGCCGAAGAGCGAAAGCCTGACCGTTGCCGTCAAGACGGCAAGGATCAGGCCCCGCAAAACGCCTGATCCGTGCCGGCAGTGTGATGTTGCGTCCGGCCCACAGAGAAGCACTGCGCCAGTTTCCCTTCTACAGGAGCAATACTTGATGACCGTGAACAAGAAGATTCCCTTCGCGACTTTTCGCATGCGTATTCGCGACGAATCTATTGGTGGGCCAAATCCGTTCCGCTGGGATGACAAAACCTCCGACGACTATTTCAAGGGCAAGCGCGTCATCCTGTTTTCGCTGCCTGGTGCCTTCACGCCGACTTGCTCGACCTACCAAGTGCCGGATTTTGAGGAGCTCTATGACGAGTTCGAGAAAGAGGGGATTGAGGCGATCTACTGCGTCTCGGTCAACGATGCCTACGTCATGAATGCTTGGGGCAAGGCCTTGGGGCTGCGGAAGGTTCAGCTCATCCCGGACGGATCGGGCGAGTTCACGCGCAAGATGGGTATGCTGGTGGCCAAGGACAATGTCGGTTTCGGCATGCGCTCCTGGCGTTACGCCGCGCTCATCAACGATGGCGTGGTGCAGCAGTGGTTCGTGGAAGAAGGTTTCTGCGACAACTGCGAAACCGACCCCTATGGCGTCTCGTCCCCGCAGAAAATTCTTGAAACCCTGAGGGGCACCAATGGCGTGTTCCGCGCAGGATAGGGCCAGATAATCATGAAGTCCTCAGCAAGCCTGCTTCTGAGCCAGAAGCAATCTCTGGTTCTGACACCTCAACTCATCGAGTCGATTCGCTTACTGCAGTTGGCGCATACGGAACTGCGCCAGTTCGTAGAGCAGGAAGTCGAGAAGAACCCCCTTTTGGAGCTGACTACAAACGACAGTGAGGCTGATGATGATTTCTCGTCGGTTTTGGGCGAGGATCCGCCCAGGGGCGAACGCGAAAACGGAGCCGAGCCTTCTGAGCGACTCAGGGAAGAGAAGTCAACGCGCGACACACCCGCCGCTGGGCCAGGGGAAGACGTTAACCCGGAGAGGTTTGTCGCCAATCCCGAAACACTGCACGAACATGTCGCTCGCCAGATCGCCCTCACCGCGTTCAACCCACAGGAGCGGATGATTGCCGGCGCGCTTGCCAATCATCTGGACGACACCGGGTATCTTCCGGTGGACCTTTTGGAGCTGGCCGGAATCCTGAATGTTCCCCTGTCTGTCGTGGAAAGGGTTCTGGCAGCCTTGCAGCTTTTTGACCCACCGGGGCTATTTGGGCGAACTGTCCGCGAGTGCCTTGAACTACAGTTGCGTCAGCAAGACCGATTCGACCCAGCGATGGCAGTTTTGGTGGCCAATCTCCAGATGGTTGCTGACCGTGAGTTCAAGGCATTGCAGCAGCTTTGCGGGGTCGATGAAGAGGACCTTCTAGACATGCTGCACGAACTGCGTGCGCTCGATCCCAAGCCTGGCCACCGATTTCAATCAGGAGGACCGGAATCAATACAACCTGAGGTCTGGGTGCAGCCGTCGCGCGAAGGTGGATGGAATGTCGAACTTGACCCTAACACGCTCCCCAAGGTGCTAATCAACGAAAGCTATTTCGTCGAAGTCTCGCGGCTCACCGCACAAAACCCAAAGGATCAGGCATTCCTGAACGAATGCATGGAGAACGCGAATTGGCTTGTCCGCAGCCTCGACCAGCGCGCCAAGACAATCATCAAGGTGGCCGCCGAGATTGTGCACCAGCAGGACGCCTTTTTGAGACATGGCGTGACGCATCTGCGGCCCCTCAATCTCAGAACCGTCGCTGATGCTATCAACATGCATGAGTCGACTGTCAGCCGGGTGACGTCGAACAAGTACATCTCCACACCGCGTGGCGTGTTCGAACTGAAGTATTTTTTCACCGTGGCGATCGGCTCTTGCGAAGGCGGCGACGCCCACTCCGCCGAAGCCGTTCGCCATCAGATCAAGGCGATGATCGCTGCAGAAGATGCCGTGCTTTCCGATGAGGAGATTGCTGTGCGGCTGAGGGAAAACGGCATCGACCTCGCTCGCCGCACCGTCATGAAATACCGGGAGGCAATGAACATCCCCTCCTCCGTGCAACGTCGCCGGGAGAAGCGTGGCTGGCCTTGATGGCAATCCAATCTGCCCGCTCGTCCCCGCGGCGAAAGCTTCATGATTCAAGTCGAGGGCGTTCTTGATTGGTGTGAGAGGTGGCTGTGGCCTTTGTCCGGCCCAGGTCGCGCCCCGCTGGGGTGCGGCCGCTCCGCCGGGTGCTGAACCCGTCAGGGCAATCGCGTTAACAGCTGCCGCGGCATCAAGTCTGCCCCCCCTTTGCGGTGATATCGAGTTGCTCCTCGGGAAGGTCGTCGAACGAGGCATAATTGAGATTGTAGAGTTTGAAGTACAACCCGCCCATGGCCATCAGCTGATCGTGGTTGCCGGTTTCAATCACTTCTCCGTTCTGCAGCACGATGATGCGGTCGGCATTGCGGATCGTGGCAAGACGGTGGGCAATCACTAAGCCGGTGCGGCCCTCCAGAAGCTTTGTCAGAGCTTTCTGGATTAGCATTTCCGTGTAGCTGTCGATGTTGGCGGTCGCCTCGTCGAGGACCAGGATCTTGGCATCGGCCACGAGAGCGCGAGCGAAACTGATGAGCTGGCGCTGGCCGAGCGAGAGATTGCCGCCGCGCTCGCCTAAAGGGGCGTCGTAGCCGCCGGCCAGGCTTACAATGAAGTCATGGGCGCCGACGGCTTTGGCGGCTTCGATAACCTGGTCGCGCCTCACGTCCGTCCTGTGATAGCGGATGTTGTCGAAAATCGTCCCCGTGAAGAGGAACGGCTCCTGCAGGACCATGGCGACCTGCCGTCCGAGCGATTCCTGGGTCAGATCGCGCACATCATATCCGCCGACCAGCACCTGGCCGCGCTGGACATCATAGAAGCGGTGAACGAGTGCGATGGCGCTCGATTTACCCGAACCGGTTGGGCCAACCAGGGCGACCGTCTCGCCGGGGCTGACCTTCAAGGAAATGTTTTTCAGCACCGGATGTTTGGGATCGTAGCCAAAAGTGACATTCCTGAATTCGACCGAACCGTCCATCTGCGGCGAAAGCGCCTTGGCGTCTGGCTTGTCATGAATCTCAATGTCCAGATCGAGCACCTCTGTCAGTCGTTTGCCCGAGGCCATTGCGCGTTGCATGACAGAATACTGCAGGGTGAGCGAACGGATCGGGTCGAAGAAGCGCTGGATATAAAACAAGAATGCTATCGTCACGCCCACATCTATGCGGTCGTTCAGGACCTTTGAACCGCCCAGCACGATGCCGGCCATGGCAAGGCCCGTGAGGGTATCGACAATCGGCACCATGACCTGGGCGTATTTGGCAGCTGTCAGTTGCGTCTTGAGATTGGCATGGGCCTTGTCGTCATAGAGGAGGAAGTTGATCTGCTGGCGATCCATGGATTGGACGGCCCGCACGCCATGAATGGCCTCGGCCAGCGCGCCATTGGTGGCTGAATTGGTCTCGGTCGCGGCCATGAAGGCATTGCGGGCGCTCGGCAGCCAGGACATGCGGACGATGAAGAGGACTGGCAAGACCGAAAGCGTAAGGAGCCCCAACGATAGGTCCAGCCACAGCATGACGAAGATGATGCCGAATAGAAGGGCGATATCGCCCACCGAAAGCACTGAGGTCTCGAGAAATTCCTGGATTGAACTGACATCGCCCTGGAGTCGCGACATCAGACGTCCGACCTCGGTCTGGTCCATAAAGGAAAGGGATACCTTCTGCAGATGGCCGAACATGGCGCGGCGAATGTCGAAGAGCACAACCTCGACCATTTTGCCGATCACGCTCTGTTGCATGTAGCTGGCAACGCGATTGACCAGAATCGCGAGAAAAAAGGCGCCAGCAGCCGCAAGCAGCGCCGAGCCATCGCGGCTTCCTGGAGTGATGGCGTGCTCGACCGCGTAGCGGATGATCAACGGGATGAGAAGCTGCACGCCGGCGCAGATCAGGACCGCGACAACCGCGATAACAGCCTTGGTCCGGTAAGGCTCGACGAATGCCCAGATCCGCCGGACAATGTTCTTGTCAAAAGCCCGTCCGAACACCTCGTCTTCGATCCGATGCGAGCCAACGACAGCCCGCGGCGGACGCGTACCGTCGCGGACACCGTTGCGTTCGCTTTCATGGTCGGGGATCTGGGACATCAGTTCGCGCCGTCATCATCGCGTGGGCGCGTCTGAAGATTGTGAAGAGCCTCATAGCGCCCTGCCTTGACCAGAAGCTCTTCATGAGTGCCACGTTCGACAGTCTCGCCATTTTCAACGAAAAGGATTTGATCGGCGTGCATAACCGAACTCAGCCGGTGGGCAATGATGATCGTCACGCGGTCTTTGGCGAAACGGCGCATGGCCGAGCGAATGCGCTGTTCGGTAGCGGCGTCGATCGCCGCGGTCGAGTCGTCAAAAACAATGACTGATGGGCGCAGCATCATCGCGCGGGCAATTGTGAGACGCTGGCGCTGGCCGCCGGAGAGGGAAACGCCACGTTCGCCCACGACCGTCTTGTAGCCAGCGGGTAGGCCTAGGATGTAGTTGTGCAGCTGGGCGGATTCGCTTGCGCGCTCGATCCGCGGTTCGTTGGCCCAGGGGTCTCCATAAGCGACGTTGTTCTCGACCGTTGTGGTGAACAAGAACGGATCTTGCTGCACGACCGCGACCGCCCTGCGTAGCGAGGAAAGAGTGACGTTGCGGATGTCTTGCCCATCAAGCGTGATGGTGCCCCCGGTGACATCGTAAAAACGCGGAATCAGGTGAGCGATTGTCGACTTTCCCGAGCCGGGTGGACCGACGATAGCGACAGTCTCACCTCTACGGGCCTGGAAACTGATATTCCGCAGGATCTGGCGGTTTTCAGCGCCAGGATAAGCGAACGAGACATTGTCAAAGCGCACAGTGCCCTCGCTGATCTTGATCGGACGAGCGTGGGGTGCGTCCTTAACCGTGATGTCCAGGTCAAGGAAGCCGAACAGACGTGAACCACATGTCGAAGCGCGAGCGAAAGCGTTGATCATCAACCCGATTTGGCGGACGGGCATTTGCAGGACGGTCATGAATGTCAGGAAGGTCGTGAGAGTTCCGACACTGATCTCACCTGCGATGACCTTGCTGCCGCCAATCCAGAGGACCAGCCCCATGGCAAAAAAGAAGGAGAAGGTCATCGCCGAAGTGTCGCGCGCGTAGATGTCGGCGCGTTCCTGGGCAAGTGCGAGCGCATTCTGGGAGACACGCTCGAACTTCAGCATCTCATAGGCTTGTGCGGCAAAAGCGCGGACAACGCGGATGCCGCAGAGATTTTCCTCCATGACGCGGCCCAGAACGGAGAGCCGCCCTTGCAGTTCGTCCCAGGTGGCGCGCAGCTTGAGCTGGGTCCGCGATGAGCGCCATGCGACGAAGGGCACAAAGCTCAGCGCCAGAACACCGAGCTCCAGATTGGTGGAGAGCAGCATGTAGGCGCCAATGCCAATTAACATGGCCAGCAGGACAGCGCGGACCAGCGCTGTGGAGAAATACCAGCACACACCTTCGATATCGAGCATGCAGATGGTGATCAGATCGGCTGAATGCCCCTGGTCGTGAAAGGAGAAGCTGAGGCGCTGGATCTTGTCATAGCAGGCGAGCCGCAGCTCATAGGCGAAGTGATGCCCGACCGATTCGGCAAAGTAGTTCTGCGCCAATGTGAATAGGCCGCGCAGCACACTGACGGCGAGCAGCAGGAGAGCCGATGTCCAAAGCGCTTGTTCGACGGTACCGCCGGAGATGCCCTCACCCATCCGGACTTGGTCAACGGCCTGACCGAGCAGTTTAGGAATGAGCAGTTGGAGGGCTGCGGCGATGAACGTCGACCCAATTGCGATAGCAACCTGCCACCGGTGACGCAAATTCATGTAGGTAACACGCGTGAGCGTCCTCAGGCCCTGGCCCCAGCCCGCCGCCTCGACATGTGCGAACGGATTCCTCGGATTGTTTGCTGCGCCATCGGCATGACTGTTCACGGTCGTAGGTTTCAGATCTGTTTGCCTCAGCACTGGCGAGCAAGTTGGGCGGTCTACCGGAGCAAGCACTTGCTGGAGGAGTGTTGCCCAAGGTTCGCATTCCATTTTTGCTATGTTCCCGACCGTTGAATTTCAGCGCGACGAGCAGGTGAACGGCTAAGCTCGGTGATCGAAAGACGCGAGTCCTTCGAGAGGGGGTCGTTGAGCCGGCACTGCGTCGGATGATCTTTGCCAGCCGGAGTCCCCAATGGGTCGCCAGCCGGTGCGATCGCATCCCGATTGGTGTCGGGGTCGATCAGTTTTTCGACGGCGAAGGCCGCTGGTCGTGATAGGGGAAGGAGACTGCGGGGCCGGAGGTCCCGCAGCTCGCGACGCGAAAGCCAGCTGACTCCATTGTGGTCGCCTTGCCGGCATCGAACTTCATGGCTGCGATCTCATCGTCAATCAGTTGCTACCGGTCTCTGCGCGCTTCCGAAAGGTCGAAGCAGAAGCGGAGGTGTGCCGATGGAATCGGCGATGGGTCACAGCTGAACCGTCAAGATCTGCCGAAGGTCGACAATGGCGGCGAACGTGTTTTGGGAGGTGGCCAATGTAAATACCACGAGGCCCATTGAAAGGGGATCTGAGGCAGACCTGCCATTATGCTGTCCTTCCTTCGCTGCGATGTCACGGGTGACATGAATGGCGGTCGCTTTCTTGCCGCCTCGCAACGAAGGAGGTTCAAAACTTATGCCAACTGCCTCGAAGAGCCTCACAGAACAGCTTTCCAGATTATTCAATGGATTGAAGAGAAGCTGGCGGGACACCGGTATGTTGTGGGCTCGACAAAGCCGACAATGGGTGTTTGGTGCCCAGCGTATCTAGGGAAGAGCGGATGCGCGGGAAAAGCTCTACCCACTCCATCCCACCGGCTGCGTGTTGTGCGATGTCCGACGATTTGTGACCTGCGATGTGCCGGCGCTAAAAACATCGCCTAGTTCAGAAAACAATTTTCTCCCTGGCACGGCACATGCGTGTGATCGGCGAACGCATCGCGCACTCGAGGAGAAGGCGTCCCATGATCACGCTCACTGAAAATGCTGTCGCCGCGGTAAGGACCGCGCTTTCCCAAGCCGAGCAGCCGGCGGAAGGCCTGCGCATTAAAGTGGAGGGGGGCGGCTGCGCGGGACTGAAGTATCTCATGGGCTTGGAAAGCCTCGCGCGTGAGGGCGATGCGGTCATCGAGACGGGCGGCGTCAGGGTGTTCGTGGACGTAAGCTCGCAAATCCATGTCGCGGGTATGACCGTCGATTTCGTCACCGGCTTCGAATCCTCTGGTTTCGTCTTCGATAACCCGAACGCCGGGGAAAAATGCGCTTGCGGGAAGTCCTTCGGCTGAGGGCCTGAGAGAAGAGACTCGTTGACGGTCGGGTCTGCCCAAAGTCTGTGTTTTGGTCAGCTAAGGAGAGCTTCATGAGGCCGGTCTATCTCGATAACAACGCAACCACGCGAGTGGATCCCGCAGTCTATGAAGCCATGCGGCCGCTGTTTATGGATCAGTTCGGCAATCCTTCGTCAAAGCACGGATATGGCGCTGCCGTGAGCGTAGCCATGAAGAAGGCGCGCCAGCAGGTGCAAGCGCTGATCGGAGCGGAATTCGACGATGAGATCGCCTTCACATCGGGCGGAACGGAAAGCAACAATGCGGCGATCCTTTCGGCGCTGGGGGTGATGCCTCAGCGCACAGAGATCGTGACCTCCGCGGTCGAGCATCCGTCCGTGCTGACGCTGTGCGAGCATCTTGAGAAGACGTGCGGCCTCAAGGTGCACAAGATCCCGGTGGATGGTCGTGGCCGGCTGGACGTCGACGCCTATGAGGCGGCGCTGACCACAAACGTGGCAATCGTCTCGATCATGTGGGCAAACAACGAGACCGGCACGATTTTCCCTGCCGCCGAGCTTGCTGAATCGGCCAAGGAAGTCGGTGCCCTGTTCCATACGGACGCGGTGCAGGCGGTCGGTAAGCTCCCGATCCACCTGAAATCCACAGCAATCGACATGCTGTCGCTCTCAGGTCACAAGCTGCACGGCCCCAAAGGGATCGGTGCGCTTTATGTAAAGCGCGGCGTGCACTTCCGTTCGCTGATCAAGGGCGGGCACCAGGAGCGCAACCGGCGCGCCGGCACGGAGAATACGCCTGGCATCGTCGGGCTTGGCAAGGCAGCCGAACTTGCCATGAAATTCATGGATGAGGACAGCAAGCTCATAAAGTCTCTGCGCGATCGGTTGGAATGCGGACTTATCCAGCGCATTCCAGACGCTTTCGTGACCGGCGATCCGCTGGATCGGCTCTCGAATACGACCAACATCGCCTTCGAGAACGTCGAGGCCGATGGCCTGCTGCTCCTTCTCGATCGCGAGGGTATCGCCTGTTCCTCTGGCTCTGCCTGCGGTTGCGGCTCGCAGGAGCTCAGCCATGTCCTGGAAGCAATGAACGTGGCCAGCAGCGCGGCACAAGGGGCAATCCGCTTCTCCCTGTCGCGCGACAACAGCGGGCTGGATATCGACCGGGTGCTCGAGGTCGTGCCCGCACTGGTGGCGAAGCTGCGTGACCCCTTCCCGGCCTGCACCGGATACGGCGATGGGATTTGAATGCGGATCTTGGTCGAGAAGGAAGCCGACCCCGAGACCATCATCACCAGGGAGTTTACAATGAGCCACTGTTCCACCCAAAGGCCAATCATCGACCTCACCGACATTCTCACGCGGCTGAAAGGCTTGTCCGCTGCGGAGGAGTTCTTCGTGGCCCTTGGCGTCTCCTATGATCCGAAGGTGCTCGATGTCTCGCGGCTCCACATCATGAAGCGCATGGGCCAATATCTCGCCGAAGAGGACTTCTCCGGTCTCACGGACCTGGTGATCGCGGCGCGGGCGCGCGCGACACTGGAACGCGCCTATGAGGACTTCGCGACGTCCTCGCCGCTCAGGCACCGTGTCTTCAAGGTGCTCAAAGACCACGATCCAAATCGCCCCGCCACGCCGGGCCGCACCTTCGTCCCGTTCGATTCCATCCTGAAGCCGTTCGGAAAGGAGTAAACGCGACACGGATGCGACACGACAATGTCGCAAAGCTGGCAAACCCGCCTCTCTCGGACACACCTCAGAAGCAGAGTACCGCGGCTCAAAGGTATGGCGCGATGCTCAACGGTTGGCACGAATGGTGCTTGCAAGCAGATGAAGCGCCAAGCCGCGCCGCGACAGGAGCCAGAGAGACCGCATGCATATCGTCGTCTGTATCAAGCAGGTCCCGGACTCCGCGCAGATACGCGTCCACCCGGTGACCAACACGATCATGCGCCAGGGTGTGCCTACCATCATCAACCCATACGATCTGTTCGCCCTCGAAGCAGCACTCACACTACGCGACATCGACGGCGGCGAGGTCACCGTGCTCACGATGGGGCCCCCTATGGCAGAGGACGCGCTGCGCAAGGCGCTCACCTACGGCGCCGACCGCGCGGTGCTCCTGACCGATCGTTTTTTTGCCGGCTCCGACACCCTGGCGACCTCCTTTGCGCTCGCTCAGGCAATCGGCAAGATCGGTGAGACGTTCGGCCCGCCAGACATCGTCTTCACCGGCAAGCAGACAATCGACGGCGACACGGCCCAGGTCGGGCCTGGCATCGCCAAGCGCCTCGATTTCCTGCAACTCACCTACGTCGCGAGGATCGCCTCCCTTGATCTCGATGCGCGCGAGATCAAGGTCGAGCGCCGCGCGGAAGGCGGCATGCAGATGCTGAAGAGCAAGCTTCCTTGCCTCATTACGATGCTGGAGGGTGTCAACGTGATCCGTCGCGGCTCGCTACACGATGCCCTGCGCGCCGCCCGCAGCGAGATCGTGAAGTGGAGTGCGGGCGAGGCTGGCATCGAGGATCTCGGCAAATGCGGTCTTCGCGGCTCGCCAACTGTCGTGAAGCGTGTGTTCGCCCCGTCCAGCCGGGCGGAAAAGGCGGTGCAAATCGACACCGCAGACAAGGCGCTGCGTGATCTCGCTGACGAGCTGATTGCCGCAATTTTCGCGCGCCAGCCGGCGCTGGAACACGAACTGGCCTTCGAGGGTGGTTCAGGGCAAGGAGCGTAGGATGTCTAGCGTGAACCGAGAAACCCCGCCTGCCGCCGGGGGTCGAGCCGGCATGAAGAAGGATCTTCCGGAACATTTCCAGGCGTATCGGCACGTCTGGGTTTTCATCGAGCTGGAGCGCGGCGAAGTCCATCCGGTTTCTTTCGAACTGCTCGGGGAAGGTCGCAAGCTGGCCGACAAGCTTGGCGTGCAGCTTGCGGGAATCGTGCTCGGACCGCCGGGAGAGGCCTCTTGGCATGCCGTTGCCCAGGCCTTCGCCTATGGTGCCGACCTTGTCTATATCGTGGAGACGCCGCTGCTCGCCGACTACCGCAACGAGCCCTTTACCAGGGCAATGACTGACCTGGTCAATCAATACAAACCCGAGATCCTGCTTCTGGGTGCCACCATGCGCGGCCGGGACCTTGCCGGCTCCGTGGCAACGACCTTGCTAACGGGGCTCACGGCCGACTGCACCCAACTTGACGTGGATCCTGACGGCTCCCTTGCCGCGACCCGGCCGACCTTCGGGGGATCGTTGCTATGCACCATCTATACGCTCAACTGCCGGCCGCAGATGGCGACAGTCCGACCGAGAGTCATGGCGATGCCGCCGCGTATGGATAAGCCGGTCGGGAAGGTCGTCCAACACAAGCTGTCGATGCTTGAAGACGAGATCGTCACCAAGGTCCTTGGCTTCCTGCCTGATACGCAGTCGGTAAAGGCAAATCTCGCCTATGCCGATGTCGTGGTCGCGGGAGGCCTTGGGCTGGGCGGGGCGGAGAACCTGCAGGTTGTGACGAAGCTGGCGCGGGCGCTCGGCGCCGAATATGGCTGTTCGCGTCCGCTGGTCCAGAAGGGCTGGATGCCGGCTGAACGGCAGATCGGCCAGACCGGCAAGACCATCAGGCCGAAGCTCTACATCGCGGCCGGAATTTCCGGCGCCATCCAGCACCGGGTGGGCATTGAAGGCGCCGATCTGATCGTGGCCATCAATACCGATGCGAACGCGCCGATTTTCGATTTCGCCCATATCGGTATCGCCACCGATGCGATCCGCTTCCTGCCGGCGTTGACGGAAGCCTTCACCCGGCGGCTGTCGCCGCACAATCGCGACAAGCTTGCGAGCTAAGGAAGACGGCTATGGTTGAGGAAAAGTTCGATGCTATCGTCATTGGCGCCGGCATGGCCGGCAACGCAGCTGCTTTCACGATGGCAAGCGGCGGCTTGAAGGTGCTGCAACTGGAGCGCGGCGAGTATCCGGGCTCTAAGAATGTCCAGGGCGCCATCATGTATGCGAACATGTTAGAGAAGATCATCCCGGATTTTCGCGATGACGCGCCTCTTGAGCGGCATCTGATCGAGCAGCGCTTCTGGATGATGGACAATACATCCCATGCCGGCATTCACTATCGGTCCGACGACTTCAACGAGGCAAAGCCAAACCGTTACACAATCATCCGCGCCCAGTTCGACAAGTGGTTTTCGCGCAAGGTGCGCGAGGCCGGCGCGACCCTCCTGTGCGAGACGACAGCGACGGAGCTCGTATACGATATCAAGGACAAGGTCATAGGCGTTCGCACCGACAGAGCCGGCGAAAGGATCTTGGCCGACGTGGTCGTACTCGCAGAAGGCGTTAACGGACTGCTTGGCACGCGGTCGGGCCTGCGCGAAATGCCGCGGCCAGAAACCGTGGCGCTGGCGGTCAAGGAAATGCATTTCCTGCCCGAAGAGGTGATCGAGCAGCGCTTCGGCCTCAAGGGCAATGAAGGCTGCGTGATCGAGGCGGCGGGCACCATCTCCCGCAGCATGACCGGGCTAGCGTTTCTTTACACGAACAGGGAATCGATCTCCCTTGGTATCGGTTGCCTCGTTTCGGATTTCGCCGCCACCATGGAGAGCCCTTACGCCCTGCTCGAGGGATTCAAGAACCACCCTTCGGTACGAGCGCTGATAGCGGGCTCGGAGTTGAAGGAATATGCCGCCCATCTTATACCCGAAGGTGGTTATAAGGCGATCCCGCAGCTCTTCGGTGACGGTTGGGTCGCCGTCGGAGATGCAGCGCAGTTGAACAACGCGGTTCACCGTGAGGGTTCGAACCTCGCCATGACGTCCGGCCGTATCGCAGGCGAAGCAATCGTACAGGTCAAGAGCCGGAACGCCCCGATGACCAAGCGGAACCTCGTCCTTTACAAAACCATGCTGGACGATTCGTTCGTCCTCAAGGACTTGCGAAAGCATAAGGACATGCCGGCACTGCTGCACACCAACTCGCACAATTTCTTCATGAGATACCCGCAGCTGGTTTCTCTGGCCGCGCAGAACCTCGTGCGGGTCGATGGCACCCCGAAGATCGATAAGGAAAAAGCGACCACTGCTGCATTCATAAAGGGGCGTTCGCGCTGGGGGCTGGTCAGCGACGCGCTTCGCTTGGCATTGGCCTGGCGCTGAGAGAGGGCAAAAAATGACGATCACAGTGCCGCCCGTCCGCGTCGAGGACAAGCTATATCAAAACCGTTATCTGATCGATGCAGGGCGTCCGCACATCAAGGTGCGACCTCACCAAAGCCCGAGCGCGAACCTGCTTGCCTTGACACGTATCTGCCCTGCCAAATGCTATGAGCTGAACGCCACGGGCCAAGTTGAGATCGCGGCCGACGGATGTATGGAGTGTGGCACATGCCGAGTGTTGTGCGAGGAAAGTGGGGAGATCACGTGGAACTATCCGCGCGGCGGTTTCGGTGTCCTCTTTAAGTTCGGATAGCTGGGCATGCAGCAGCAGAGTGAGCCAACGGAACCTGTCGCATGTATGCGTTGCAGCGCACCTCTCGCTTTGTTGAAGTGCATCGGGGTTCCGAATCGGGGAAAGTTGTTTTGCGAAAGCAGCTTAGCAATCGAGGAGCGCCCCCGATGACGCCACAATGATATCAGATCGGTTTGAGTTTGAACCTGCTGTAAAGCACGCCGTTGCCGGTTTTGACGGTGGAACGACGTTCGCATGCTGACGCACTTCTGCTGGGTCTGGCGGACCGAGCGACCGGCTGTCTCATTGCTTCGCCCGACGCTCGCGGACGTCCACAATGCCGCATTGGAGATGCTGGTGGGCCAGCGCATATTCGCTATCGTTCGGCTATGAAATTTCAGCGACCACGAGGGTTTGCGCCATGATCGGCTGTGCTGGCCGGCAAGCTTCAAGGATCTAGATACGTCGCCCCGCCACGCCAACCCGCAAGCCCCAAGTCGACTCACATCTCGTAGCTCGGGATATCTCTAGAAACTTCAGTTTTAAGGTGTGCTTGGCGAGTGCATCCTAGACAAATTCGGAGGCACTTCCATGGATGCGCGGCGGGATGAAGGCGATGATGCAGAGCCTGGGGAGACCAACGAAAGCGGGCGCGGAGCGCATCTCCCGCTCGAGGGAATCTACGAGATATCGAAGGTCCTGACCGCCCCCGGCAGGCTGGAGACCAAGCTTGCCAATGCCATGGCCCGGCTCTCCTCGTTTGTGCAAATGCGTCATGGAGAAATCATTGTCCCCGGGACTGACGGAGAGCCGGGGTTTGTCGTCACTGCTGGCGGCGTCCGTCCACCTCAATCAGCCACTTGCGGCAGCATCCCGCGGGCCGTATTAGACCAAATCGTCGCGACGGGGACGCCGTTGGTCGAACAGGATATCAGCAAGTCGGAACTATTTCAGGCTGCTCCCCAGATGCGCTTGAGGAGCGACACTCTGCCGGTGAGCTTTATCGGTGTTCCCCTCAAAGCTCAGGATGAAACCCTTGGAACATTGTGGATCGACCGCGTCGGGGACCGCTCGACCAATTTCCGCACTGACGAGGACGTAGGCTTCCTAAGCAGGGTCGCCATCCTCGTCGGCCAAATCATCTTTCTCCATCGCCTCCCGAGCATGGGGGTTCAAGGGCATGTTGAAGAGAAACCGGAACCATCGCCCGCCGACGGCAGGACGGATGGTGATCGGCATCCGCACGTCAAAATCGACGGAATCGTGGGGAAGAGTCCCGCGCTCAGACAGGTGCTCGCAATGGTCCCGGTCGTGGCAAGCACGAATGCCCCCGTGCTGCTGCGGGGGGAAAGCGGCACCGGCAAGGAAGCCTTTGCAAAGGCAATCCATAAATTCTCAGCTCGGAAGAACAAGCCCTTCGTCAAGGTGAACTGCGCCGCGCTCTCTGAAACCGTCCTGGAATCGGAACTGTTTGGGCACGAAAAGGGCGCCTTCACTGGGTCTGTCTCGCAGCGCGCCGGCCGTTTCGAATTGGCGCATGGCGGAACCCTGTTGCTTGATGAAATCGGCGAGATTTCGCCTACCTTTCAAGCCAAACTGCTGCGCGTCTTGCAGGAAGGCGAACTGGAGCGGGTCGGCGGCACGAAAACGCTAAAGGTCGATGTCCGGCTTATATCCGCCACCAACAAGGACCTTGAAAAGGCTGTGCTGAATGGGGAGTTCAGGTCCGACCTTTATTACCGCATCAATGTGATATCAATTAGGTTGCCTCCGCTCAGGGAGCGCCCCGGAGACATTCGACTCCTTGCCGAATTCTTTCTCGATCGCTTCAACAAGCAGAACAATCGCGATCTCACCTTCTCACCAGCGGGGCTTGATGTGATCTCGGCATGCCACTTCCCTGGCAATGTGCGGGAGGTGGAAAACTGCGTGCAAAGGACGGCGACACTTGCCCGGTCAGAGACGATAGTTCCGTCGGATTTCGCCTGCAGGAATGGCCAGTGTCTTTCTTCGCTCATCTGGAAAGGAGCCTGCTGTTCGCAGAGCCCCAATGGCGTCGCCGATCTCGCTTGTGGCACCATGAACCGAGATGGATCGCAGCTGCCGGCCGATCGGAACGATCCCAACGGTCACGCAATGGGCAGCCCGCGCCTGACGGAACGCGACCGGCTGCTCGACGCATTGGAAAAATCCGGCTGGAACCAAGCAAAGGCGGCTCGTATCCTGGGCCTCACGCCGCGCCAGGTCGGCTATGCTATACGCCGCCATGGTATCGACGTCAGAAAATTTTAGACGAGCTTAACGTCTAACGATGTGAAGTTTCGGAGTGCCCTGCGCCCTGTGCGGGCCAGAGGTGCTCTGTCGATCGATACGCTCCTTCAATGTCGGAACCCGGACAAATCCAGGTCGTAGCGAACTGACAAATCAGACATGAAAAGCCGAGATCTTGGGTAAATGTCCCCAATTGGGGGCTGGCATAGCTGTTGCACCTGGATGTGTAAGTCAGCCAGGAGCAGAGCCATTCGATGTCGGCACCGAAGATTTCGCTTCAAAGCGAAACCACCGCGAAATCGGCTGGATGCGCGTCTTCAACCTGCGGTTCGTCCGCAAGGCCTGGCGATATGGAGCCGGCCATTTGGGAGAAGGTAAAGGACCATCCGTGCTATTCAGAAGAGGCGCACCATTATTTCGCGCGCATGCACGTGGCGGTCGCCCCGGCGTGCAACATTCAGTGCAATTACTGCAACCGCAAGTTTGACTGTGCCAACGAGAGCCGACCTGGGGTCGTCTCGGAAAAGCTGACACCAGATCAGGCGGTGCGCAAGGTGATCGCGGTCGCCAATGTAGTGCCGCAGCTTTCCGTGATCGGCATCGCAGGACCTGGCGACGCCTGCTTCGACTGGAACAAGACAAAGGCCACGTTCGAACGCATCGTCAACGAAATCCCCGACCTAAAGCTTTGCATCTCGACCAACGGGCTGGCGTTGCCGGACCATGTCGCCGAGCTGTGCGACATGAATGTCGACCACGTGACAATCACCATCAACATGGTCGACCCGGAAGTCGGCGCAAGGATCTATCCCTGGATCTTTTACAAGCATCGCCGCCACACCGGGGTCGAAGCCGCCCGGATCCTGCACGAGCGCCAGATGTTGGGCCTGGAGATGCTGGCGGCGCGCGGCATCCTGACCAAGGTCAATTCAGTGATGATCCCCGGTGTCAACGACGAGCACCTGATCGAGGTCAACAAATGGGTCAAGCAGCGCGGCGCCTTCCTGCACAACATCATGCCGCTGATTTCGGACCGGGAGCACGGTACGCATTACGGGCTGACCGGGCAACGAGGCCCAAGGGCGATGGAGCTGAAGGCTCTTCAAGATCGTCTGGAGGGCGGTGCCAAATTGATGCGCCATTGCCGGCAGTGCCGGGCCGATGCCGTTGGCCTGCTGGGCGATGATCGTGGCCAGGAGTTCACGCTCGACCAGATCTCCGACGAGGTCACCTATGACGCAAGCAGGCGCGAGGCCTATCGGGAGGTGGTCGCGCGCGAGCGCGGCGATCGAGCGGCGGCTAAAAGCGAGGCGACTGAACTGGTCAAAGGAGCGGACTCGGGCAAGTCGCTTCTTATCGCCGTGGCGAGCAAGGGCGGCGGCCGTGTCAACGCACACTTCGGTCACGCGAGAGAGTTCCAGATCTATGAGGCCTCGCCGGAAGGGATCAGCTTGGTCGGGCATCGGACGGTCGAGCAGTATTGCCTGGGTGGCTGGGGCGAAGATGCCACCCTAAAAGGCGTGATCGCGGCCCTCGAAGGAATAGACGTCGTGCTGTGCGCCAAGATCGGGGATAGCCCGAAGACTCAGCTCAGGGCAGCCGGAATCCGGGCAATGGATGACTACGGCTATGAGCATATCGAGACCGCGATCAGCACGGTCTACGCCGCCGAGTCTGGGGCCAAACCATTGGCCGCGACGGCCTGACATCTCTCAATCAGCTGACCAGGAGTTGACGACAAATGGCGTTCAAGATCATCGCATCCCAATGCACCCAATGCGGTGCCTGCGAGTTCGAATGTCCTTCGGGTGCGATCAAATTCAAAGGCGAGGCCTACGTTATCAACGCGGAGAAGTGCACCGAATGCAAGGACACCTTCGACACACAGCAATGCGCCTCGGTCTGTCCGGTGGAGATGACCTGCGTTCCCGCCTGACGTCCGATCGGCTGGCGAGGCGCCTTGAGTTCTCCATTCCAACCTCCAACCGCGAAAAGGAACAACAGCCATGACCCTGGGGCGCGAACAGGAGGTCGAAATCCGCAATCCTCCACGATTCATGCCGGGTGAACGGGTCCGCGCAACCCGTCACGTCAAGAATGACGGCACCTACCCCGGCAGGGAGATCGGGGAAAACCTCGTGTTGAAGGGTGACGAAGGGTACGTGCGTGACATCGGCACCTTTCTCCAGCAGTTCTACATCTATGCGGTCGAATGGATCGGCCGTGGCACGGTCGTGGGAATGCGGGCGCGCGAAATGGTGAGCCTCGAGAATGCCGGGGCTGCTGGTAGCGCGGAAATTACGTCTGCTCCTGGCAAGGGAGCAGCCGGATGAAGTTGATGATCCGCAGGACCGGCGCCGGCCTGTCGGCCTATGTTCCCAAGAAGGATCTCGAAGAGCCGATCATTGAGGTTGAGAACGAAGGCTTGTGGGGCGGGGCCGTCATGCTCAGGAACGGCTGGCGCTTCGTCCTGCCCGACCTGCCGCGAGATACGCGCCTGCCAATCACCGTTGAGGCCAGGAAAATATCCGACGGGGATTAGGACGGCGGAATGACGGCATGAAGCCCAAGAGGACTGAGCATGAACACCTTCCCGCGCCATCTTTTAATCACTCGGGACAGCCATGCAGACACGCGGCTTGACCTGCTCAAGGGAGCGCTCGCGGCCGATGCGATTGTTCCTTACCTGGGCCCGGGTCTCCTCCAGCTCGGCTGCGCAAAGCCTGTTGTACCGCATAGTCCTGAGGCGGTGGCCGCGGCCCTTACCAAGCGTGCGCCGGCTCCATCCAAGATCCGCACCAATATGTGGTCTGTCGCGCAGTTCATCGAGCAGCGCCGGCATCGCCGGACGCTCCAGGGTTGGATGGCCGAGATCTTCGCCGCGCCGGCAGCGCCGACGGCGCTCCACGCCTGGCTCGCCACACTGCCGCTCTCGCTCATCGTCGACAGTTGGTATGATGGCACCATGCGCGCAGCCCTGATCGCCACCGGCCGAAGAGATGTCGTAGAGATACAGGGCGTCACCCGGGCGAACGAAACCAGGGACATTTGGACCAAAGCCTATGATTTGTCCGGAAACGAACTCGACGCGGTGCCTTCCGTTGAGACGGTTCTCTATGTGCCTCATGGCAGTGTCAGGCCGGCGGCGAACTTCCTGATTTCAGATTCCGACTATGTCGAAGCGCTGACAGACATCGACATCCAGACGCCGATCCCTGATCAGGTGAAGCAGCGGCGCAGCAATCGGGGTTTTTTCTTCCTCGGCTGCCGGTTCGACGATCAGATGCTGCGCACCTATGCCCGGCAGATCATGAAGCGCTCCGACGGCCCACATTTCGCGCTAATCGATGGGTCGGAGCTGACCAGAAACGAACGCCGTTTCCTGGCAGCGTGCGCAGTCACAGTCATTGACATGCCGATAAGCGAAGCTGCGGCTCGGCTTGCCGGCTCGTTGCCAAGTGACCAGAACGGTTGAGCTAGGCTCCAGCCGACCCTGGATCACGCCCCGGCTGAGGTGAGTGCGGCTAGCGGCGCTCCTAGGGCGACGGCTTCGTTACCAAGGTCCGGTGTCCGATGCCTACACCCTCCTGGAACAACAACGGCATTCGTGCCGTCAAAAACGAAAGTGTTGCTCAGCGCCACTCGCTGTCGCTCTCGCGCGCCACCTTGGGCGTATGTTGAGATCGCAATCGGGATCCGGCTCACGATAGTTGCCTTAGGCGGCACTACACCTTCACATATGGTCATCGCGCAGGCGACGCTTGATCGCGACTGTCCCGGTTTGATCGTTGATCTTTGTGCAGGTGCCGCGCGCGTTAAAATAGTCGACTTCCTCGATGTTCAGCCCGGCATCGGCCAGGCAGGCAAAGCATCGCGCGTTGCGGCCCTTCCCAGTCCTTCTACATGCGTTCGATGGGGGACCGCGGGCCCGCTATCAGTGCCAGCACCGCGCCACTGCGTTTGAGGACGCCGGTTGCTCCAACAAATCTGGTTTGCCTGTGGGGCATGGGTGTCCTTTCATAGCTCCGGGCCGTTCCGGTCAATCAAGGTACCCGAGGGCCACTCATCAATCTGGCGCGCAACTGGCACAACGACCACGAGTGCGTCCTCGACGCGAGTCGGCGGCAGCTCGGCAAACACATCCCGGAGGGTCGACCGCACGCGCATGCCCGATTTCATGGTCGCTAGACCGCCCCGACACCACCTTTCCAAGTGGCTACGCATCGCGTGCCGGACGGTACCGAAAGCAAAGGGCACGCCAAGCTGCTGCAACGTCGGATACATGGCGCTGATTGAATGGCTTATCCCAAGCCGTTCAAGATCATGGCGCACACCGTACAATCCGAGCTCGGCCACCAGCACATCTTCGTCGCCAATCCGTATGAAACGGCGCAGAGCGCCCATATGAGCCGCTACGCCGCGCGAATCGTAGGCGATTGCGCGCAGCTCAGGCCTCGCACCCGCCCAACTGCGATAGCTTTCGAATGGCTTCGCGTTGAAGGACCCGGTCCGTGCAAAGATAGTTCTGAAGAACTCGGCGAGCTCTTTGTGATCGCAGAGTTCCAACTCACTCTCCCAACACACTTTCCACCGCACTTCAGAGCTCATGGACACTACCCCTCGCTTACATCATTCGAAGCACTGGTGCGGTGCCAGGCACAGCTGCTTCACTCAGGGCGCGGTTCATGCAACACCCGGCCGATCTGGTAAAATTTGTTGTTTGGATTAAAACCATCGACGTCATGAATGGCAGCGCTACCTGCCTTCGAGTACGGCCTTCCGCCTCCATCCACAGCGCGCCTTGGCCTGCCTGATCCGCGGAGTTGCTTGCGTTCTTCGAAACTAGGAGCTCTTAAGCGCTCCAGCGTCGTGCGAACAAGCCAAGTCGGATCCCTGCAAAAGCATTTCCCGCATCCAAATGCTTGCCACGTCGTTGTTGTGAAGCGCGGGCCATTGTACGGCCTCGGTGAATGCGGGAAGCGGCACCGGAAGTTCGACGATCCGCAGGGGTATTGCTTCTGCAAAGTGCTTAACCAGCCTTAACGGTAAGGTCGCAATCCGGTTGGTGCCCGGTAGCATGGGAGGGATCATGCTAAAGCCCTGAACGACCACCTCGACACGTCTCTTGACACCATGCTCAAGCAACAACCATTCTTCGATGGAGGGCTGCCGCGTACGGCCGAACTTGGCTGCAATGTGTCCCATCGACATGTATCGCTCGAATGTAAGCGGACGAGATAGCGCCTCGTTCTTAGGGCAGCCTACGCACACGAACGTCTCTTCAAACAGTGCTGCTCTGGGATGGGCGCTGGACATGAACACTTCTGGAAGGACTGAGAAATCTATCTCACCGCGCCGGAGGAGGTCATCGGGGTGCTCGTCGAGAGCCCGCAACTCAAAGGTGACTGCGGGAGCTTCCCGTGCGACACGCTCCACGACCGCTTGAAAAAAAACCAGCGTCATGTAATCGGAAATGCCTATCCTGAAGCAACGCTCCGATTGACGCGGGTTGAACTCGTCCCAGGAAATGATGGACAGATGGACGTGTAGCAGCGCCTGGCGGACGGCGGGAGCAAGCCCCTCTGCACGGGGTGTTGGGACAAGTTCGCGGCCCCTCATCGTAAATAGCTCATCACGGAAAAAGTCGCGCAACCGGCCGACGGCCGCGCTCATGGCGGGCTGGCTCAGATTGATGCTGCGCGCAGCAGCGGTGAGGTTGCGCTCATTCATGAGAGCGTCGAGCGCGACGAGGAGGTTTAGATCAAGGCCTTTGAAGCGCACGTGTTCATCTATCCGTAGCGTGGATGGGAGCCATAAAAACGTTCGATTTTACGCGGCTTATGAATTCCTGCATAGAAAAATGTCAGCCGCGAAAGTTCGCCTTATATCCATGGCTGTTCAGTTGCCCTGGTTCCCAAGGTTACACCGAGCGTCAATCCACGACGGTGCGGCCGGTCGGGATGCCTGCAACCGAGCTCCCCTAGGCTGGTTGGAGGCTCAGCACCGGCAAAGCAGCCGGTGCTGAAACTGTTCTGGGCGGGATCGTGTGATGGCAGCCTCAGGCGCTTTCCAAATGAGATTTGTTCTTGGAGACTGAACGTGCCGATCATGTGGAACTCGCGTTCTTCGAAACACCTATGGGCCTAGGATGCTCGCTGCAGCCAGTTCAAAGCTGTAACGCAAATAAGGCAGTGCTGGACCGTTTGATGGAACTGGCGGGGTCTATTCACTAGGCCCCAGACGAAGTGCCCTCAGCAATATTCATTGGAGATTATGCTATGACCCATCCCGTGCCATCGCCTGGCGCATTTGTGATCCTTGCGATGCCAAGGACGGGCACGCACTACCTGGAAGAATTGCTGAACAAGCATCCGAACGTACTGAGCAACGGTGAGTTGCTCAACACTTACGATACGAACTGGTCCGATAAGGGCCGCTTGGCAGGCAGCGATCACGAACTCCTCGAACTCGCCTACTTGCGCTATCCAAACCAAACCAACAAGAGGGTGGCACGCGTTGGTTGCAAGATCAACGAACCCCAGTTCCACGAGCGTCCGGGCTTTTTTGCTGAGCTTGCCCGTTGGCCGCGCCTCAAGGTTATCCTCATGGTCCGTAAGAACACACTGGAATCGCTGCGTTCGCTGACACAGGCGAGACAAACCCGCCAGTGGCTGAAGTTCAGTTCTGACAATGACGCTACTCCCTCCGTGAAACTAGCAATCCCCTGCTGCGAGGCTTATTTCAAGGCCGCCGACGAATTCCACAATCGGGTCGCGCGCTCCTTCGCGTCGGCCGACTTGCATGTGGTCGAGTACGAGAACCTTCTTAGCGAACCCTCCGCGTGCATGGCTAAGATTTGGGATTTCCTGGGGGTTGCGATGTTTGAGCATACTGGGACTGCTAACCTTAAGCGCCAGGAAGCGCGCCCCCTTAACCAAACCATTGAGAATTTCGAAGAGTTGCGGCGCCACTTCGCGGGCGGCTCTTACGCGGGATTCTTTGAGATCGGTGAGACCGTCTGATATCTGCTCGAGCCTGATTGGCATCGTCTTCGGCATCAATCCCGCCCGCATGCATCGAAGCTCGATCCTGCGGTGTGGCACGCGACCAACCTGCCTGTTCTGCGGCAGCGATCTTAGGAAGGAACGCAAGTTTACGAAGGCTAGGTGAATCAAAAAAGATCAGGCACGATGGACGTGCAGGAGGCGATACCCAGTGTCGCAAAGCCTCCAAGAGAGGCCGGATCTGTTCCGGCAGGATTGTGTCATACGCAGAGTTGGTACGATCCTTCGATATGCGCATGCCGTTGGTGCCGCGGGCTAGCCGGCGTGACGGTATCGCGGTTTCGGCAGAACGCGGGCTCATACATCGCTGCTGGCCCATGTTGGGGCTCATCGCGATGTTCCTTCATACCCTGTGTAATAGCCGCAACGTCCATTACTCAGCAGACCCGGAACGAACGAAAGGCGTGTGGTGACGCTTAATGCTGCTCAGGCAAGGCGCCTCACTATCCATGTCCTGGATAGCCGCCATCAAAACAATCGATTTTGCCAATTTTAGAGAATGCTGCAGTAAGGGAGTTGAAGCTAAGCTAAATTTTGAAACCCCTGAGGATGATCGTCTAAACGATGGCTCGAGAGGAACGACCTTTAGTCGTCTGCCAGAGCACCAATCGAGCCTGTGTGTTCCGTTGCGGCCGTGCTAATTCGGCAAAGCTGCCGCACGGGCTCAACCGATAAAGCTGCTGCTAAGCTGCTCAGATCTTTACGGTCTTCTTGCCGCTTGCACATTCGATCGAGCCTAATTCGGTGTCCGGCGATGTTTGGCCGCCTCCGGTGTTGCCGTTGCTGTGTCAGCACTGCTGCGCCGACGCCTCATACCTTGATGCACTTACGAGCAATACGAGAAGAAGGAGACACCGATGCAGTATCGTGAACTTGGATCGAGCGGCCTGAAAGTCAGCGCTCTCGGCCTGGGCACTATGAGCTGGGGAGAGCAGAACACGGAAGCCGAGGCGCACGCGCAATTGGACGCGGCTCTGGAGGCCGGCATAAACCTGGTCGATACTGCCGAAATGTACCCTGTGCCACCGCGCGCGGAGACACATGGACTTTCGGAAGCGTATATAGGCAGCTGGCTGAGCAACAACACCGGCCGCAGGGAAGACATTGTGCTCGCGACCAAAGCCGTCGGGCCCGTTCGAGCAGGCAAGGCGAACCTGCCCTATGTGCGCGAGGGTCGCGTCAGCTACACGCGCGCCAATCTGTTTGAGGCCTTAGACGCCAGCCTTCAAAGGCTTCAGACGGACTATATTGATCTGTACCAACTGCACTGGCCCGACCGAAGCACCAATGTCTTTCAATCGTTAGACTACCAGTACGAACTCGACGAGGATACGGTGCCGATCCGGGAGACGCTGGAAGCGTTGGACGCGCTCGTCAAAAGCGGTCGCGTTCGCCACATTGGACTGTGCAACGAAACGCCTTGGGGCCTTGCGCGATTCCTACATCAAGCGGAACTACACGGTTTGGCCCGGGTGATAAGCATCCAAAATCCGTACAATCTGCTCAACGTCGACTTCGAGAACGGCCTGGCCGAAATGGCTCAGCGCGAGCGGGTCGGCCTCCTAGCCTATTCGCCGCTGGCCATGGGTACGTTGACTGGCAAGTATATGGGAGGGCAGCGGCCAGCAGGCTCTCGGCTGGACTTGTTCAAACGGTTCTTTCGCTACAGCAACGAAAGGGCAGAGCAGGCCGCCCTCGCCTACACCACGCTTTTTCGAGAACATGGCATTGACCCCGTGCATGGCGCGTTGGCATTCGTCACCAACCGGCCATTCGTCGCATGTACCCTCGTTGGCGCTACCTCCGTGCTGCAACTGAAACACAACCTCGCCAGTGTGGACGTCAAGCTTTCACGCGAGGTCCTCGATGGAATTCAAGCCATTTACCAGCGTTACGGAACGTCACCCGCAGCCTAGCGCCCCGAGCGGTTGAGACCGGGCGCGCACGCCGGTCCTTACAAACCTTGCTGTTAGGCTGCCCAGTCTGATTGCACGCCCATAAGCTCGCAATTAGCTTGCAGCGAGGATCGCGCCCTGCTCCAGATCGATTGCTGTAGTCAGCAGTCATCGACCGAACCGATATGCAATGTACCGTCCCACTCCGGCCTTTGGGCGACTTGTGGTCCTGCGAAGGCGAAGACAGGCGCGCGTTACCTGCAAGAGTGCTGGACGGGAATCGGAACGTGTTGAGCAACGGTGAGTTGCTCAACACCAGCGACTCGAATTCGTCGGATAAGCATCGCCTTCTAGGCGGCGAGCGCGACCTCCTCGATCGTGCCACCTTGCGCCACCCCAACCGAGGTTACAACAAGGCGGCACGGGTGTGTTGCAACACCACGCAGCTGAGTTTCGCGGTCATCTGGACTTTTTTGCCGAGCTCGCCCTTTGCCAGCTTCAAGGCGCCGTTCGCAGAAACACATTGGCACCGTTGCGGTCACTTCGGTTCGGCCCACGCGACTGCCAAGAGCCTCCTCGGAGGCGTACTTCCACACCGTTGACGATTGCACAACCTGGTCGCGCACGTCTTCGCGTCCACCACTTGGATACCGTTGTTGAGGAGAAAGCTCGGCGAACCTGCAGGGCTGTTAGCAGCGATTTGGGATTTTCCTGGTGCTCCCAGCGCTTTGGCCCTCCGATACCGTCGCCGCGCTCAACGGCGCGCTTCCCGCCAGCAGAGGCTGACGCATAGCGCCACGATTGGACTCTGTTGCGGGCAGGGTTTCCTGTTCCGATGCAGTGACATGGCTGCGCCCGAGCATGGTGGAGCCAAACACCCGCAACTCTAAGTGTCGTGCTTGCAATGAGTCTCGGAATTCGCGCGCCATGCACGCCGGGATTCTTTGGGTGCAGGGCGGCAGCGCGTTTAGCTTCTAACCCACCAACGACGACGACTGTGCGGAATGCCGCTGGCAAGTGCGGAAATCCGCACAAAACGGCTGATCGATGATGGCCGAAATACCAGCAAACGATGCCATTCCTGCGGTTGAACGGATTGGCATGTATCTTGCGGTCGGCACTTCTGGTCGTGACGCGCGATGTCGCTTGGCACCCGCATCGCTGCCATCCATGACCTGGATGACATCCATCAAAACAATAAATTTCCCCAATTTTAGCAAATGCTGCATTAAAACCCCGAGCCCAGAGTTAGAGACCTGATAGAGAGTGTTGTTTACGCCGTGAACTCCCAGGGGAACAGTTCTGGTTGCGAGGATAGCATCAACCGACCTTTATGTCCGGCTGCTATGCTCTTCAATATACACCGCGCATGGCCGAACCGACCAGACTTATACATCCACCCTCCCGAGCTTTTGGGTATGGCTTTCGAATGTTTTAGGGTCGGATCACGTGATGCGTGACTCTACAAAACAGAGAGAAGTAGAGAGTTGCTCTACGCGCTCTCACCTCCGCTGGAGACTGTGCTGGGAAAGTGAGCTTGAACTTGATGAGCATGTGGAACTCGCCGCGTTCTTTCGCAAGATCTATGGGCAGACCGGGAGCTTCAACGCGAAATCATTCGAAGGCAGCCAAAGTTGGGGCGGGGCGAGGCCTGAGCTGCGTGCAGTCGGCTATGACTCCATGGGCGTGGCGGCTCACATTGGGCTGCTGCGCCGCTTCATCCGCATTGGCACCGTCGATCTGCTGGTGGGTGAGCTTGGTCTCCGGGGAGTACGTCCGGATCTAGAGGGACTCTGGATGGCCCATTCAGTGCGGGTGATGTATCCGGTACTGCAGGAGCTCAAAGTTCCATTCGCCTTCGGGGCGGTGCGACCCGCGTTGCAGCACCATGTTGCAAGGTTCAGCCGAAATGCTTTGGCGACGATCATGTCCGGGATCCGGGTGCGATCGACCCTTCCATGTGCGCGTCTGGACAAACCGCCAACCCGCACGGAGGACGTCGTCCTCATTGTTCTCCCGATTGCACAGCCGATGTCCGAATGGCCGGCCGGGACGATTATCGATCGGAACGGGCCAGAGCTATGAGAGCCCCCAACTGCATATCCGAAGTCCATGATGAATGCGCCAACGGCACTGGCCGGCGTACAGTTTACTTGACGTTTGACGACGGTCCTAACCCGGTTTGCACACCGGACGTCCTCGATTTGTTGGCGGAAAACGAGGTGTCGGCAACTTTCTTCGTCATCGGGGCGTATGCGGCAGACCATCCCAAACTCATCCAACGAATGATTGCAGAAGGGCACCGGGTCGGCAACCACACGATGACGCATCCGGACCTGTCCGGATGCCGGCCTGCCCAGATCCACTATGAAATACTCGAGGCAAACAGGGTCATTCGGATTGCCTGTTCCCAAGCCTCGGTGGCGCATATGCGCGCGCCGTATGGCAACTGGACCGAACAAGTCCTCACGCATTGTGGGCGCGCCGGTCTCATCCCGGTCCACTGGTCGATCGACCCTCACGACTGGTCTCGTCCCGGGGTCGACGCGATTGTCGACACAGTCGTTGCCTCTGTGCGCCCAGGCGCAATGGTGCTTTTGCACGATGGCTCCCCTCCTAACGAGTTCAGGCCGGACACTCAGGCCGGTCTGCGGGACCAGACGCTTACGGCTCTGTCTCGTCTCATTCCAGAGCTGCACGAGCGGGGATTTGCAATCCGCTCCCTCCCGACACAACTGAACGAAGTGGAATCCCATGAACCTGCTTAACGCCATCAGCACTGGTGCTGTCTCAACCTACGCACTGCTCTCGGCTGCCTATAAAAGCATGCAGACGGTTTATGCTTCGCCGGCAGACCTTTCGTCGCCCTCGGATGGCGAAGCCCGCCCCCAGCTTCTGCCAAGTGTGGATGTCATTATTCCCTGCTACAATGAGGACCCGGACACGCTGTCGGCCTGCCTAGCCTCAATTGCGGAGCAAGATTACGCCGGAAAACTACGGGTCTATGTCGTCGATGACGGCTCTGCAAATCGCCTTGCCCTGCGACCTGTTCACGATCTCTACGCGGTCGACCGGAGGTTCAACTTCATTCTGCTGCCGCAGAATGTTGGAAAGCGCAAGGCGCAGATCGCCGCCATACGCCGCTCATCCGGAGATTTGGTGCTCAACGTCGACTCCGACACGACGCTGGCTTCTGATGTCGTGACGAAGCTTGCGCTGAAAATGAGGGATCCACAGATCGGCGCGGCCATGGGTCAGTTGATAGCCAGCAACCGGAACGAGAATTGGCTAACCCGGTTGATCGACATGGAGTACTGGCTCGCTTGCAACGAGGAGCGCGCGGCACAGGCTCGTTTCGGTGCGGTCATGTGCTGCTGTGGCCCATGTGCCATGTACCGCCGGTCGGCGCTTCTCATGGTACTTGATCAGTACGAAACGCAGCTGTTTCGTGGGAAGCTAAGCGACTTCGGCGAGGATCGGCATCTCACGATCCTCATGCTGAAAGCAGGCCTGCGAACCGAGTACATTCCGGACGCGATTGCGGCAACGGTCGTGCCGGATAAGCTGCGGCCATATCTGCGCCAGCAACTGCGATGGGCACGGAGCACCTTCAGAGACACTTTGCTATCGCTGCGACTCCTTCCGAGCCTCGATCGCTATCTGACGTTGGACGTGGTCGGACAAAATGTCGGGCCGCTGCTCCTCGCCGTCTCGGTGTCAACTGGGATTGCGCACCTGGCGCTGACTGGCTCGGTGCCTTGGTGGACAGGAATCATGATTGCGGCCATGACCCTGATCCGCTGCTGTGTGGCAGCGTTTCGTGCTCGCGAACTGAGGTTTCTGGGGTTTTGTCTACATACTCCAATCAATCTCTTTCTTCTGCTTCCGTTGAAGGCGTATGCGCTTTGCACCTTGAGCAACAGCGATTGGTTGTCGCGAGACTCTGCTGCCACGGTTGCAAGCGGCGGTGGCAAAGGCGGCCCGATTGGAAACCCCGATGTCGGTTCGAGAGCCACGGAATTGCCGGACAATGCGGCGCCATCGCACAGGCCCACTCTTTTGAGGGAGTTCTCGACGGTGATGTCATCCGGCATCGGCAGCCAAGAGTGATTGCCTATCTGATATTGGGCACACGTCTTGTCAGAGGACGACAGTCGCCGCTGGTCGGATTTAGAATTGGCTACGGCCGATTCATGGCGACTGGACAGCAAGCCGTTGGGGCGCGAGGCTCACGCGCAAGCGCCGAGCTGTCGCATTCCGAGTGGCCTGTTACGAACGCGCGCCAAATCGGATGCCCGGCCGGGGCATTTGACGGAACGTTCGCCCCACTACCGCAGGCTCGCGGTCGTCGCCGCCGTGCGGCGAGCACAAGTTCGACGGCGGACCCGATGAACGAGCCGCAACACGTCTGCCTCAGGCTCGGATGGGTTGAAATGTTCTCGATCCGGGGGTCGTCGATCTGATTGTCGCTGCGGAAATTCTATACGGCCGCTGCGGTCAAGGCCGATATGCGCGCGGCTATCCGAAAGCTGGCGACTATGCTCGCGTCGGTCGGCATTTGGCGGTCAGCGCGCGATGCCACTCGTCGGTGCTAAGGCACGCCACCGGCGCCGACACCGCAACAGCATGCTCCATAAGACCAGGCCGACCGTCAGCAGGTGCAGATGTGAATCGTCAACAAAGACAGCGTGCTCCGGTTTCGGCTTCGATTCGGGGTGGATCGAATTCCGGCCGACGAAAGCGGGAGACTAGGAGAGCCGAATGGAAGCATCATATTTCTTGATACACGTGATCGGCGCATCAGCGGCCTTCGCCGCGGCGACCTATTACTTGACCGGTTCGTTCGGTCAGTCGGCTCTCTGCGCGTTTCTCACTCAGGTCGGGTACTTCTTAGCGATGCTTTGTCTGGTGTGGAGAAAGGAGCAGAGCTCCACGAGCGGTTCACGACCCAATACACAAGAGGTCAAGCGGCATCCTAGTGATAACAGGACCGACGTCTCTGCGAAAGCTGAATAGCCTGCGGGCGTTAGAATGGAGGCACAATACGCATGCATGGCAAAAAGCTGACGCGTGATGGGGCGATTGCCCATGCCGAGGACGGAAGCCTCTTCCGTCACTTGGAACAGGAGAAGCAAGACGAACGTCTGCCCACTCAGATTGCCGGGTATCTGGACACGAGTGGGACTGCCGTCGCGGGAGACGGTCAGCATGCAAGGGCTGGCGATAAGCGCGTGAGCGAGTGCTGGCACGGTGAGGCCAATTCGCCGAGCATCAGCGACGTGCCCCTCCTCTCTCCGCTCGAGTCTTCGCAATTTTCTCCAAGCGACCTGGTGCTGGTCGGCGGAGTTCTGCAAGGGGAGACGAACGCATGTCTAGGCTAGCTATCGACCTGGACGGCGTGAGCAAGTCATATGGCAACAAGTTGGTTGTGGACGGGCTGTCGTTCACTGTCGCGGCGGGAGAATGCTTCGGCCTGCTGGGCCCGAACGGCGCCGGCAAAAGCACGATTACCCGTTTGCTTCTCGGCATGACACCCCCTGACGCGGGTAAGATCACAGTGCTGGATATGCCAATACCAGCACGCGCTCGCCTGGCACGCGGGCGCATCGGGGTCGTCCCACAGTTCGATAATCTTGACGTTGACTTCACTGTACGTGAGAACCTGCTGGTTTTCGGGCGCTATTTCGGCATGAGCACGCGCGCGGTCAAAGCGGTGATACCGTCACTGCTTGAGTTCGCTCGCCTCGAGAGCAAGGCCGATGCCCGCGTCAGCGCACTTTCCGGTGGCATGAAGCGGCGCCTGACGCTCGCGCGAGCGCTAATCAACGACCCACAGGTGCTTGTCATGGACGAGCCCACCACTGGCCTGGATCCGCACGCGCGCCACCTGATATGGGAGAGGCTGCGCAAGCTCCTGGCGCAGGGCAAGACGATCATTTTGACCACCCATTTCATGGAAGAGGCCGAGCGCTTGTGCAACCGCCTGTGCGTCCTCGAGAGAGGGCGCATCATCGCCGAAGGGCGCCCACACACGCTCATCGAAGACCAGATCGGGTGCCAGGTGCTTGAGATATACGGGGGCAACCCGCATGAGCTGAGCGCGATAGTCAAGCCATACGTCGAGCGCAGCGAGGTGAGCGGCGAGACGCTGTTTTGCTATGCGCCCGATCCGGAGCAGGTCCGTGTGCAGCTGCACGGGCGCGCGGGTCTGCGTCTCCTGCAGCGGCCACCGAATCTGGAGGATGTTTTTTTGCGGCTGACCGGGCGCGAGATGGAGAAATGATGATAGGTGACCGTTATGCGGCGGCTCTGCCGTCGAACGCCTGGAATTGGGTCTCTGTATGGCGCCGCAACTACCTTGCTTGGAAAAAAGTCGCGCTTGCTTCGCTTATCGGGAACGTGGCCGATCCCATGATCTCCATGTTCGGGCTCGGCTTTGGGCTCGGAATTTTGGTGGGTCAAGTTGAGGGCACGTCGTACATTGCTTTTTTGACAGCCGGCATGGTCGCTGTGAGCGCGATGACCGGCTCCACGTTCGAAACGATCTATGCAGCTTTCGGTCGCATGCAGCGGACCTGGGAAGGAATGCTGTACACACAGCTCACGCTCGGCGACATCGTGCTGGGTGAATTGGCCTGGGCAGCCACGAAGGCTCTGATGGCCGGTACGGGAATCATGGTTGTCGCCACTGTGCTGGGCTATGTAGCATGGCCATCCGCTCTTTACGCGCTGCCTGCCCTTGCCCTTACTGGTTTGGCTTTCGCGAGCCTGGCGTTGGTCGTGACGGCGCTTGCGCCCAGTTACGACTACCTCGTTTTTTACCAGACGCTGGTCATCACACCCATGCTTTTCACATCCGGCGCTGTCTTCCCGGTGAGCCGAATGCCTGGGGTTTTTCAGCAGGTAGCCGGCTTCCTGCCGCTTGCGCATTCGATCGAGCTTATTCGCCCGGCCATGCTTGGCCGCCCGGCCGTCAGCGTCGGCCTGCATATCGGCGCGCTGTGCATCTACACTGTGTTGCCGTTCTTCCTGTCGTCGGCACTGTTGCGCCGACGCCTTATGCCTTGATGCACTTTCGGCCTTCGGAGAGAAGATAGCCGAGGCCTATGACTCGATTGGCTGACTGCAGCGCGCTGGACTTGCGATTAAATCACCATGAGTTTTCTCAGGCCTAAGACGTTCGCGATATGGAACAAGCGGAGTTCGACCACCGATCTGCCCACCGGCCCCAGCGAGCCGAGATCGACGGTTCTGTCTATCTAGCTAGGGACGAGGTTGTCATCGTCGCTTTCCGTCGGCACACGCTATCGCCGCTCGATGATCGCCTCTACGCGTTGCAGCCCACGATCCCGCATCTGAGGCGCTCTTCATTGCACCGCATCGAACGGCTGCTCCTGCAGCCAGCGCAGATAGCGCATCGTCCAGCCCTTCTTGCGCGGATAGATACGGCCGTGCTTGAGCATGAAGGCGCTCACGTGCTGCCGGTGAACGCGCAGCGTCTCGACTGCAGCTGCCCGGGCGCGGACAAGATCCCGCATGGCCTCGTGACTTTCATCGGGTACCCACACCGCCGTCAGTTCGCCGGCGCGCAGCAGTCTGGCCAGGGAAAGAGCATCCCGGCGGTTTGTCTTCACTCGGTCGCCGGCCTTCCTTGGGATCAGCGATGGGGCGACCACCATGCATTCATGGCCGAGCGATCGGATCAGCCGATAGAGACCATAGCCGGTCGGGCCGGCCTCGTAGCAGAAATACACCCGATCAAACTTGGCGGCGATCCGCTGGACAACACGGCGCATACTCACGTCCGATGCATCAACCTCGCCGAAGAAGCGAACCTCTCCTTGCCGGCCGACATCCGCAACCGCGATGGCGTTCTTCAGCTTCGCGACATCGATTCCGACAAATGCTTCCCTATAATCTGCCACGGCTCGTCCTCCTGTGGTGAGGATCGGCTCGGCCCGCCCGAGCAACCCTCGGACGCGCAGTGTAGGGCGAGCCACCTCACCGACAGAGGCGGACATACGGTCTTACCCATTTTCTATCGACGCTGCGGTGTCAAGCGGGCATTCTTGGATGTTCATTCTGACCCTCCGGCGAATCTGAAGCGTGGCAACTCCCGTCTCCTCGGTCAGGCCCCGAATCGACAACCTATGGAAAGTTCACAGCTAACCGACGAGGCGAAAGCGGCGGGCGCCAGGGTTGCGGCGCAAACCGGGGCCGGCATGACCGGGGCTTCACTCGATAAGAATCGCAGCGATCATGTCGCCTGCGGCTGTTCCTATTCGCGGCGACATGGAACAGACTTGTTGCAGCGTCCTGACACGTCCACGCGTTCCACTCAGTACAGACATCCGAGACCAGCTCGCGTTTGCGACCAGGCCTCGCAGCTTTCGGCGGATCACATCCTGCAGCATCTCCTTGTCCAGCGACAGGTCGGCGACCAGCTTCCTGAGCTTGCCGTTCTCATCCTCAAGCTTCAGTCGCTTCCTATCCATCGGCAGCAGCCCGTCATCTTTCTTTTCCAGTTGAAGTGGGTCGCCTGGCTGACCCCCGCGCGGCGGCAGATCTCCGCCACCGGAATGCCGTCCGCTCCCTGCTTCAAAATGAACGCCTTCTGTGCGTCCGAAAACTACGATGTCTTCATCGCTCTCTGCTCTTCTCCCAACCGGGAAACTACAGCGGAAAACTTCAATTCTGAACGGTCCAGTTTCGGGTATCGGATCAATAGCAAAACAAAACAGGCCCGAATCCGCGAGGCGCGGCAGAGGCGTTTTCATTCCACTTCCGTTAGCGGATTGGGAAGATCATGCTCGATACCATTCTCTGGACAGCGCTCCAAAAGCATCCGAAGCACTGATTTAGTCGGCCAGGGATTCTCCAGAAAAGCCTTGCGTTCCTCCAGCCAGAATGCGTCCGAGAACATACGCGGCCTGAGCGCGTCAAAAGCTGCCTCCGTTTCTTCCCGCAGGATCCGCCAGAGGCTCATCCCGGTCGGGCTATACTGTTCGTTAAGGCACAGTGCGACCTCATGAAGATGGCAGATAAAGCAGGCATCGATGATAAATGAGCGAACCGGACTCATATTCTCGTTGAGTATTCTGGGTAAAATCTCCTTAGAACTGAAGGGCTTTAGACGATACCCACGTTCCTCGAAAAGGGGCGCATAACTGCCGTCGAAGCTTAAATCGCGGATCAATAGTTTTTGTGAGCGGCCGGTTGCATCGAACAAGATGATGCTGTTTTGCTGATGCGCCTCAAGGCCAATTCCGTAAAGCAGATACATGCTGAGTATCGGCCGGATGACCGTGCCTGCATAGGCATGAAAAAACGCAGATACCGTAGCGTTGCTTTCGTCGCCGTTCCTCGCAATCAGTTCGCAAATGAGCGGGCGGCCATCGATCGGGTTTGGCGTCAACAGTGCAGCTACAGTAACGGGTAAAAGCCCGTCTTTGCGTGCAAGGCCATCCGCGTTGCGAAAAACCACCGAAAGAAAGCGGCCCGGATGCTCGTCGCCCGTCTCGGGGTGATGCAAGATTGCCCCCAGCTCTTCGGGAAGGATCTCCAGCGTCTCCTGGAGATCCTTCTCTTGTGACAGGATATCGGCAATCAGGGTGCTGCGGCGCGGCCCCATGCGAATCGCGATGGCTTCCAGAGTACGCTCTGCGCTGGTCATCCGGATCGCCACCGGCAGCTTGATGAAGGCCGTCGGTTCCTGCGATTCCGGCAGCATTGTGCGGAAGGACATCGAGGGCAGCGTCGGGATCTCTGGGCCATCCGGATCGAAAACACCCGAAGCAATCTCGGACGCGAATTCACGGCGCACGAAATTTTCAAGATGCCAGCTATGGACAGGCAGAGGAAGCCACTCCTCGGACAATTCTCCACGTTTACCCAAACCTTTGACCCAGTCGCGCCAGACGTCTGGAAAGTGTTGTGAAAACCACTCCGAATAGCTGCCGACGTGCGGCATCTTCTCCACATAAGCCCAATCCTTGCGCAGCGCTGTGATGCGCACAGGCACACGAGCATCGAACTCAGGCGATAACGCACTCACGTCCTTAGGCGAGAGGCCGGGCTTGGCCTTCCATGTCGGATAAAAGGGGTGACCTTCCAACGCACCCCACTGATCGAGAGTCATGGCTGCCAGGTGCGGCGGCAGGCTCTTAACAAGATAAGCGAGGAACCCTGACGCGCCTGCTTTAGCTACTTTCCCTCGTAGCGCGGCGCTCCAGCGCTCCCGGTGGCGACGCGCCAGGACGTCATTGCGCACGCTGTTTTCGACGTCCCGCAAAAAGTTCTCCAAGCAGTCCGGTGCAGGCGAAATCGCCAGGGCAGGCGCGACCTGCCTTATGAGACGGGAGGGATCATTGATCCGGTGTCGGCCGCCGGTTCCGTCCAGCATTTCAATCGGACCACGATTTTGCAATGTTCCGGCAGGTGCACGCTGCAGTTCGGTGAAATGCAGTACTCGGCGCGACTGCCAAAGGGGAAGCCAGGCTTCTTCGCTATCGCAGGCCCAAAATAAGCTCTCTGGTTCAAGAAGGCGCTCGGCGAACAGGCAGCGTACCAACCGATTGAGCGCATTGCGCGATGCATTCTCCCAAAGCAGCGCGTCACGCGCCTGAGTTTCGCCATTTGAAGCGGATGGCTTCCTCTCGTCCATTGGGTGTCCTCTGACTAGTACTTGGCAGATACGCGGAACACTGTCACCCGCCCCCGGCAGCTCCTGTCCCCCAAGGAAGATTCAAAAGTTGTGCCAACTGAGCAGAAGGAGCGCCAGAAAAGATCGGGCATGTTGTTCAGTGACTTAAACAAGGGCGCCTCGGCAGCTAAGCGAAGGCCACCGTGTCACGGACCGGACAAAAAGCTACAGTTCGTGTCGGCGCCCCGCGCTTCCGATGTGTTGTGTTCAGCGGTGCCCGGTTGAAGCGCCTGAAGGGTTTTACGGAAGCATATCCGGGGTTTGGCAGTACTTGCTGCATTCGCTGGGCTCGATCGTCGCGACGAGGAGACCGATGTGTCGCTTCGTGTCGGCGATGGTTCGCTTCTGAGCGGCTCGCATTCAGTGCTTGATCTTGGCGATCTGGGCTTTGGCCGCCTTACTCCCGAGCTTAACCAGGTCTTCGTAGCAGTGGCACGAGCTGCTCCACATACGCCGGAAGCACTGGCCGTTGATCGGTCCGTCGAAGACACATGGTGTCCTCATCGGGCCGCAGCGCAGTGCTCCGAGGAGGTCAGCGGCGCCAGTGGCTGCGGGGCAAGGCCACGCAGCCACTGGCCGCATGGTCCCAGCCGTATAATCGCGCCCTGTTGGTCTTGATCCAGGTCTCGTGATAAACACAAGCCGTCTCGCGTCGAGACCAGCCTGCCAGGAGCGCCAGCGTTCCCTCCCCGCGCGAGTCGGCGCGGGCCTGCAGGAGCGAACAGGGTTTTTTGAACCCCAGGGGCTCGCCGCCGTGAGCCGAGCCCGATTGCGTGACGCGGCACGGTCAAGCTTGGTGAAATTCACACACGATCGCTGGTTGGGACGGCTGCACCAATATCCCGCTTGCCGCGGCAGGGGCCAAAGGCGAGACGTGTCTTTGATTCGGCTTCCAGCCAGTTGGAAGGCTTAGTCTTCTCGGGATAGCTTTGACAAGCAACTCTCGAATAGGACGCCGTTCAGTCAAGTACTCCCACAGCGCTATAGCAGCTTTCTTGCAACGGCGACAATAACCGTCGAGGTGCTGACTCCGTATCGCATCGTGGGAGGCGAGCCCTTTCGAGACGCGCTGCTCGGTGATGGCGGATCCGCTCTGCTAAAGAGTGTCGGCGCGTGCCCGGCCAGCACGAACGGCTCTGGTATTTAGACCTCAAGCCGCTGCGCCTCGGTTGCGGTATTGACGACCCCCGCGTGAACCTGACCCGGAGATGCGAGGCCGCTGATTATTTGTGTTCGCCAGAGGCAGGGAGTGGTGTGATGGACCAAGTAATTGAGCCAATGGCACGCTGAAGTGTCGCCTCGGTTCTGGCAAGGTTGGGTGAACTGGCAATGACATGTCCGATCATGTCTTGATAGTTGCCTTTCCTAACGATAAGCGTCTTCGGTTTAACATACAATTTGGCCTCGACGACACCAGATATAGCAGACGCCTGACTGTCGCCATCAATCCAATCGAGAATACCATCATGATCAGGATTTAGGTACCGCACAGCGGCAGTGTGCGAACGCCTTCGGCGCAAGTCCCAGTTTTCGCCGATGACTAGCTTGATGTGCTCAGTGATGAGATCGATACCGTAAGCTAACTGAATCAGTTGAGGATCGGGCGCGCCGGCAAGACGCGGATTGACCTCAATGACAACGGGGCCACGTTTCGTCCACAGCAGGTCAACGTTCGTTGGCCCCCAGCCAAGATCAAGCGCTTGCAAACAGCTCAGAGAAACTTCGGCGATACGTTTGTATTCGTCGTCACTGAGCGGAGCCGGAAACGTGAACTGACGAAAGGAGAAGTGCGGTAGCGGCCCGAGCTCAGCGGCGCCAATCCCAATGACCTCATTTGCCGTCACATGAGCGCAGTGGAATGCACCTTGAGCGAATTCTTCGACAAGTATCCTCGGCGGAGACCGCCATATGTGCTTCCCGCCCAACAGATAAGTCGTGTGTTCGGCTACCTCGTCGACATTGCTGCACAATCGGACTCCGCAGCTGCCGCTGCCGACGGCTGGCTTAAGGATGACCGGCAGGCCGATCTCCGCAGCAGAGCTTTCAACTTCCATAGCATTCGTTGCCGAGCGAAAGGCAGGTATTGGAACGCCGGCTCCCGCAAGGAGCTGACGTTGAGTGAATTTGTCGCAGCATCGTTCAATCGATACGGGGTCCGGTCCCGGCAAATCGAAGTACCGACAGAGCTTGGCAGCGGTCAAACAGGCGGACTCGTCCGAGCCCGAAAAGCCAATAATGCCGGCAATGTCATACGTCGTACGCAACTCGGAACATTTGTGGATCAGCGCACCGAGATCGTCTGTATCGACACGGATCGCCTCGATTCCTCCCGCCGCAAGATAGTCGTAGGAGGTTGGATCGGCCGAAAGGGTAATTGGATGAAGACCGAGACGCAGGGCCGCTTGGACGAAAAGCAGACCAAAACCGTTATGGCCTTCAACCATGATGAACGCTTTTCTTGCCATAGAGTTGATTCTCCGTTGCGTGCCAGGCGGTCCGAGCGTAGACAGGCATCAGCTTCTATCGCACCCGACCTCAAAGTTTACGGTGAAGCTATCATTGTCAGAGATCGGCGGTCGCAAAAATTCCGTGAAAATTGTTTGCGGGATTGTTGAACGACTGGATTGCGTCCCCGAGTGGGTGATGCGACATGCAGGGCATAGCCGTGAGCCTGCCCTCGCCTGCCCGGGAGGTTGCAGGAGACAATCCTGCATCTGGCTCGTCTTCATTGCGCCGCGGCTTGCAGCGTTAGGGGCATCAGCCGCCTGCCGGATATCCAAGGCGACGGGCCCGCGAAGAACAAGTTCAACAGCTACCGATCGGTTGCAGAGGTGCGCACTGAAGGGGCCAGCTCCTGTTCGTCGCTATCGACCGCACCTCGAAGTTCGCCTTTGTCGAGTTGTGGAGCGGCGGGTCATGGCGAAGGAACGACGCTTTTGGAAAGGCTGGATTCAACCTTACCAACGACCGTCTTGCTCGCCCGCGCAATGAGTTGAACAGCCGGAATCAATCAGGCCGTTCGATACGATCACCGCCGTGTCGCATGGCGGCACGTTCCTCTTCGCGCCGGTATCACCGCGTGTCGCACTTTTGGAGCACTGCTACGATGTGACCTCGCGACCACGCGCATGGCGATCGCGGCCCGCAAGTACATGTTCGAGATTGCGGAGCGGGAGAGCATCGATTTCGATCATCTCCGCAGCGGCATCCTCTACTGGGACAAGACCGGCTTCGATCACGCAACGAAAGTGAACGAGCTCCTAATTGAAGGAGGACTGGACCGGCGACCCGTGACCGCAGAGGAGATCGCCGCAATAGAACCGGCTCTGCACGGTGACGTTCATGGTGGCTTCTACACCCCGTCCGACTCGACCGGTGACATTACAAGTACACCACGGGCTTGGCTCAGGCCTGCGTAAGCGCCAGAGCGTCCACTGAAGGGGAAAGCCGGGCTGACCGGTTAGCCTGTCAGGTACAGAGACAGTTTGGGGATGAGCCGCGGGGCGACCCGCACCCACTGGTCTGTGTGGAGAGCGAAAGTGTCCAGAATTGTTGTAAATTGGCGGCGTCTCTCTCCAGATTGTTCGGCAGCACGGTCTTTTTTGCCAGGAGTTTCCTTGGGGGGTTGCTTCCGGGCGGCCACCCGAATCTCGACCATCGCCGTAACGGCGACGATCATTTTTTATTCTGCGGAAACGGATGTCTCTAGGCTGAAATCTTCTCCATGTTCCACATTGCAATCAGCTGCGGCATCTCAATGAGTCCAGTGAGTTCCTTGCGGCGTGCAATTGGCGTAACAACTTGGCCAAGTCTGACGTCGCCGACGAAATCCCACCAAACCCGTTGCATCTTGCGGGCCAGAGCCTTGCGCTGTTCGAGAGTCTCGACGTTCGCCCATTTGGCGCGAAGCGCCTCATATTCGTCGCTCTTCGGCCAGCCATACCAAGCTTGATCACCATTCGCGGCCAAATAAGGCGCAGAAAGGGGATTCCCGAGCACGAAATCGGAGTCGCTCGTCGGAAAAATACTCCAGCCGCCGCTCTCAATGGCGCCTTTATTCATGCGGCGCGCAACAAGCCCACCCCAGTCGCTCGGTGCAAGCTCGGCATTGACCCCTATGTTATGCATCGCAGCCGCCAATACCTCTACCGCGGCATGGGCCTCTGGCCAGCCCGAGGGGTCGAGAATGACTATCCTCTCACCGGCATATCCGGCCTCCTTAAAGAGTTGCTTGGCCTTTTCCGGATCGCCACCCTTCTTATGCCATTCCGTATTTTCGTCATTGGTGTAGGCCGTGTTGTTCCCGAATATCGAGGTGGTGGTGTGTCCGTATCCGAGGCCGGGGGAGATTACGCGCAAGAATGCCTCCTGATCAATCAAGTATAACATTGCCTGGCGCGCTTTCACATTATCGAACGGCTTCTGCAGAAAGTTCATGCGAAAGCACCAATCGCTGCCTGCCGTATCCAATACTTGGAGCTCAAGGTTTGGATCGGTCTCTATTACCGAGTAGAGATCGGCCGGCGGCAGCCAGATGAAATCCGTCTCACCCGCTTGCAACGCAGACACAGCGGTCTGCTGATCTGCGATATTGTCCCAGATGACGCGGTCCACGTTAACGATCTTCCCGCCGGCAAATCCGTCAGAAGGCTCGCCGCGCGTTACGTATTTTTCGTTGCGATCGTAGCCAACGCTCGCGCCAGGTTTCGCAAGAGATGGATTGAACTTGAACGGACCCGACCCGATGCTGGCGATCACCTGCTCGGTTGCGGGGCGATCAGCATCCTTCTCGCGCATGATGAACAGGCATGGCTGCGATACTTTTGCCAGCAGATCGGTCAACAATCCCAGCGGCTCCTTGAGCGCAATCGTGAACGTCTTGTCGTCCTTTTTCGAGATATCCTTGGCCCGCTCCATGAGCAGTTTTCCGCCGGCATCGTTCTGGGCCCAGCGACGGATCGAAGCCACACAGTCCGCCGCCGTGACGGGTGTGCCATCGTGCCAGCCGAGCCCATCCCGGAGCTCGAACGTATAGGTCTTCTTGTCGTCGGAAACGCCCCACTTCCTCACCATTTGCGGCTGCGGCTTAAACTTGGAGTCGAGCGAGAATAGCGTGTCGTAGATTGCCAAGCCATGAAAGGTGGCGAGGTCATCGGTCGCGAAGATCGGATCGAAGACTCTGAGGTCACCCATCACCATCCGGACCGTCCGCGCGTCGGTTGGGGCCGTCTGCGCCCGAAGGATCGATGGCATCGATATAGCCGTTGCTATCCCCATGCCCACCTTGATGAGGTCTCGTCGAGAGATTGTCATGTTTCGATTTCCCCTTTTTAATTACTTTTGCGCGGTTGGTCCGCGCCTATCAAAGCCGTCGACATCAGGAGGGAATGATTTGCCTGTCATTCCAACAAGCGCCTGATGGGTACGATAGCATCGTTGGGAGGAACGTTTACGCCAAATGCGTCAACTGTTGACGTGGAGGACCCACGATGCGGCTTCGTTTGAAACGTCTTAGCCTTTGTCTGGCATCTTCGACGCTCGAAATGGGAGGGGACATTGTTCGAGGATTGCGCTGCTATGCGTCGATCTGTCTTAGGCAGCCGCGAGTCGGGCACAGGCAGGGGGGCTGAGCGGTTCGCGTCCGTCTCGAGCATGATAAATACGACCGGCTCCGCCCTTTCGCCAGCAGATCGATCAGGAGCTCCACTATTCGTTGATCGCGAATGTGAAGGTCTTGTCGTCGTTCTTGGAGATGTCCCTGGCCCGCTCCATGAGCGACAATGGCTCATGCTTCATCGCCCGCGAGACCAGACTCTTGCCTGCGATATCAGCTTCGAGCCGAGGACAACACCCTCCAAAGCCCGCAGTCCACGGAATGGCCGAGGAACGCGACTACGTCCGCGTCTCACTACGGCCCGACTCCAGAGCCGTGATGGAAAACTTGCTTTGTGGACCGAGCGTTACAACAGCCTTCATCCCCGCGAGGCGCTCCGCTATCAGCCGAGGCGCCGAGCGGTTCAGGCGGGCACCGTTAAATCGGCAGCGCCCTGATTAGCTCCCAAGGCGGGCAGCGTGGCGGGTGGACCCGACGCCAGAAATGTCGGTAGCTAGCGAGGATGCCGATTGATCGTCTATTGCATAGCTTGGATCAGATTGCGATTGGCGTTTCACCATCACCTACAAATTGCCGCCAAATAGAAAGCAATGTCGCGCTAGATTTGAATCTGAAGATGAATGGTCGGCCTTGTTGGCACCCAGCGGCCTATGATCAGTTGGCTAGGGGCGGGTGCGCCGCGTGGGTCATAACCGGTCGGCTATGTGCGTTTCCCTAGTCGGTGGAACAGCAATATATATGAAGAGGTCGTGACGCGTTGTGAAGCTCAGGCCAAACGGGACAGAACAACCGATCCCGCCTCGGTGGCTTACGAACGACATCGCCGTCCATTAACTTTAGTGTCTTCAACACTCTTTCGGCGGTTTGCTGAGGAGGATACTATCGGGATAGCCACATATGACCGGATCGAGTGATCTTGGCGTTGAAAAGCGCCAGGCTGAGCTTTCAAGCTTTGTCATGAAAGAAGTGCAGCGCATTCTTGCCCAATGCGACGAGGCGAAGCAGGGTGAAAAGGCTGCTGATGTGCCTTCGGGCTCCCCGTCCAAGGATCTAACCGCCTTGGCCGCCGAATTTCTTGGTAGGCTCGAGGCCGAAGGAGCGCGACGGCTAAACGCCCAGGCGTGTGAGATCGCTTCGCGACCCCGGTCTGCCGATCATCCGCCCGGGCATCCGGTTCTGGCAGTTTGCCCGAGAGGAGGCGCACGCATTGCAGAGTGGGCCGGCCCTGTTGCAGGGTCGACGCATTTCGAGACGCGTTTTGGAATACCTCGGTCCACGCTGCATTGGTGGCAGCGGCACAACGATGTGGTTGCCTTTCGGAGAGGCTCTCGCAAGCATGTGTTTCCCTTAGCTCAGTTCATCGACGGCAGGCCTGTACTCGGAATCAGGCAGGTGCTCTCCTCTATCTCCGATCCCAGATTGGCGTGGCTGTGGCTGATTGCCCCTTCGCCTCTTCTCAAGGGTCGCGTTCCTATCGAATTGCTCAGAGAAGGTAGGACCATAGATGTTGCTTCGGCCGCCCAGGCTTTTTCTCTACTAGAATCTCTTTCTGATGACTAGCCAGGCGCCAGCTCTTTAATCGGAAAGCCGCCCGTTAAGGCCGCGGCTTTTTCCGGCCAAGGTTTATAGGAGCCGATGTACCATTTGTGCGATTTGTAGTGGATGTATAGTTGTGCAGTTTGTACAATTAATACTGACAGTTTAGTGGCAAAAATGCCACGTGTACTTATTTAACGTCGCGAAAGCGGAATCTCAACTTGCACTAATTCGACCGATGAATAGCGTCGAGCCGGGAAGGATGCATCGCGATGCGCATCTTTTTCGATCGTGGGGACAAGGAGCGGTTCGTCCATCGACGTCCTCGCCCTTTTCAAATCTTTGAATGGAGATAAAGTATGAACATCAAGAGCCTTCTTCTCGGCTCAGCTGCGGCCCTGATCGCAGTTTCCGGCGCTCGCGCCGCTGACGCGGTGACGGTCGCCGAGCCGGAACCGGCTGAATACGTCAAGATCTGCGACGTGTACGGCTCGGGCTACTTCTACATCCCCGGCACCGAAACCTGTCTGCGCATCGGCGGGTATGTCCGTTACGACATCAGCGCTGGCGATGTCGGCAGCTTCGATGGCGCACGTTCGACAGACGTTCTCAACGGCAAGGACCAGGGGACCTGGCATAAGAACACCCGCTTTAACCTGAAGACCTGGACCGGCCAGGAAACCGAGCTCGGCACCTTGAAGACCTACACCGAGACGCGCTTCAACTTCGGCAACAGCGCCTACTACGCTGGCGGCGCCGGTAACCAAGCTCACAACAAGGGAGCTTCGCTGAACTTTGCCTGGATCCAGCTTGGTGGGCTCCGTGTCGGTCTGGACGATTCGGCCTTCGACACGTTCATCGGATATGCCGGCAACGTTATCAACGACACCATTGTTCCCTACGGAGATTTCTCCACCAACCTTATCCAGTACAACTTCGACGCCGGCAACGGCTTCTCGGCCGTGGTCTCGCTCGAAGAGGGTTCGGTGGACGTTAACAACGTCTTTTACGTTGGCACGATCGATAGCTATGTTCCGCATGTTGTCGGCGGTGTGAAGTACACGCAGGGCTGGGGCGCCATCACCGGCGTTGTCGCTTATGATAGCAACTACGAAGAGTGGGCCGGCAAGGTTCGTGCTGACTTCAACGTAACCAGTGAGCTGTCGCTGTTCGCCATGTTCGGCTACGGGACTGACAAACGTTCACTCGACGTTGCCAGCGGTCGCGACTTCTACAAGCAGTGGGGCGGTCACTGGGCTTGGTGGGCCGGCGGCACCTATAAGTTCAACCCGAAGACCTCGTTCAATCTCCAGGTCTCGGGTGACCAGGACAAAAATTACGGCGTGGCGGCGAACGTCGCTTACGACATCGTCCCCGGCTTCAAGGTGACCGGCGAAGTTGACTACGATCACTTCGGTCACTTCAACGATGGAACTCCGTTCGGCAACTGGACCGCTGCCGACAAGAAGAACAGCGTCGGCGGTTTCCTCCGCTTTCAGCGCTCGTTCTGAGGATTGAAAGGCTAATCTCGGCGCTCGCACCGGCAACTACGAGCGTCACCACCTGAGACAAAACCGGTTGGTGAAGGGACACAAGGTTGTCGGCGGGTTGCTTGATATTGACCTCCAACCCGAGCACTCGTCGATGCGAAGGGCGCCCTGTCTTGGGGCGCCCTTTTTTTAACGCAAGATCCTAGCGTTGAAGCCCCAACGTCAGCTCGGCAGGTCCTGAGATTTGGGTGCAGGCCTGGTCTGGCGAGTTCGGCAGGCGTGCAGCCATTGCGGCTCACCAGCAGGTACTACTTGCCTAACCCTTCGGGAGGAAGTCGGCTCCGATCTCTTCCTCGAAACCTCCCAGGTGGCGCCTTAAAACATCGGAAAGGCTGTGGTTAGTCTAGCTGTCAGATTTTCCGAAGTCATCGTAGAATGCGGGTACAAGTCCCGCGACCGTCCAGTAAGATCGGTGAGACGCCGAATGGAACCGAGCGCACAGGTCTCAGGGTCCGGTCGAAGCCGAGACCACAGATCACATATGGCGCGGACCAGCATATCCTCAAGGCTTGGTGTGACACCTCGCGACGCATTGCGAGGCAATGGCAAAGGTAACTAATGATAAGATGGCCTCAGACCATCAAGCTCTACACAAAGACCATGCTTGTTACGCATCCGGTCAACCTAACGGTGCCCATCTAGTCACGTGGGGGATCGCTGAGGCTGACGTTTCACACCGTCCGCTTTATGTGGTCCGCATTTCAGCAGCGAACGCATTTTGGCGCAAATACTCCGCCTTCGCGCGCTTATGCTCTTGTGCTCATCCAGCAGATGCGCACGGATTAATCGCGCGAATGGCTCAGAAGGGAACGCTTAGTATGACAATCTCTCGACGCGACCTCATCAAGGTGGGCCTGGCGGCCGGCACGGCTGTATCGATGCCGTCGGTCCTTCGGGCGCGGATGGCTCCAACCGACGCGCGTACGGTCCGGATGGTAATGGGTGACCTCACAGTCTACGATCCGATCTTTACGACCAGCGACCTCGCCACGTTCCATGGCCTGGCCATTTACGACACGCTATTCTCGCTCGACTCCAATTTTAAGCCGCAGCCGCAAATGGTCGGGAAGTGGGGCATTTCCGACGACAAGAAGACCTATACGTTCGAGCTCCGGGATGGTCTCGGCTGGCACGACGGCACTCCGGTCACTGCGGCGGACTGTGTCGCCTCGATCCGCCGCTGGGGCCAGAGGGATTTTGGCGGAAAACTGCTCATGGAGCGGGCCAAGGATATCTCGAAAAAGGACGACAAGACGTTCACGATTTCGCTCAAGGAGCCGCTAGGAGTGTTGATCGACCTGTTGGCAAAAGTATCGCAGCCATGCTTGTTCATCATGCGCGAGAAGGACGCGGATCGCCCCGCAACCGAGCAGGTGACCGCGAACATTGGATCGGGGCCGTTCAAGTTCAATCACGCTCTTGCGAAACCTGGCGCGAGCGTTGGCTACGATCGCAACGAAAAATACGTACCGCGTGGTGAGCCTTCTAACGGATTCGCCGGCGGGAAGATCGTCAACGTCGATCGCGTCATCTGGGACAATATCGCAGATGAGCAGACTGCTGTGGCGGCCTTGCAAGCGGGTGAGACTGATTTCATCTGGTCTCCGCCTGCCGATCTCTACTCGGTAATCGAGAGCGATCCCAACCTTGCACTTCAAGTCTTGGACAAAACGGGAGAAGACTGGTGCCTTCGCATGAACCACCTGCAGAAGCCGTTCGACAATGTGAAGGTGCGTCAGGCGATGCTATACCTGATCAATCAGGAGGCGTTCTTACGCGTCATTGCTCCCGACCCAAAATACACGGCCTCCGTAACTTCAATCTTCGGGAACGGAACTCCCTATTCCAACGACGAAAACACGGGGTGGTTCAAGAAACGCGGTGATCCGGAAAGAGCCAAGCAACTCTTCAAGGAGGCGGGATATGCCGGCGAGAAGGTCGTTATTCTTCAACCGACGGACTGGCGGGAAGCCTCCGATGCCTCGCAGTTACTGGCGGCCACGCTCCGGAAGATCGGGGTCAATGCCGAGCTTGCGCCGAGCGACTGGGGTGGGCTTTCCAAACGCCGGGCGAACAAGGGTCCCGTTGAGGACGGCGGCTGGAGCATCTTCATTTCGAGCGCTTCCGATTTCTCCCTCGGCAATCCAGTCGCTCAGGTCTACCTAAACGCGAGTGGCGACAAGGCCTGGTTTGGCTGGCCAAAGAGCGAGGAATATGAAGCGCTGCGGGCCAAATGGGTAGATGTCGACACGCTCGACGAGCGCAAGGCCCTGGCTCGCAAGATGCAGGGAATATGGTGGGACTTCGTCGGCGACACTAGGCTGGGCCAAAAGGTTACGCCAATCGCGCGCCGCAAGACTCTCGCTGGACTTATCGAGATGCCGAGCCTGATTGCAATCTGGAACATGCAGAAGGCATGAGCGCGATGGCTGACTATGCCCTTGGCAGGATGGTCTCAGCGAATGCCATCTGAGCTTCCTGGGGTAGGCGTGCCGCCGAAGATCCCCAGCCGGGGCAACATGATCTCAAGTTGTCGCTATATTCTCGGGGAAGGCAGCGTCCTCGTGCCTTGGGTGGCATCAGCTTCCAGGTCAAAATTGGCGAAACGCTCGGCATGTCGGCGAATCCGGATGCGGGAAGAGCGTCACCGTCCTTTCCATTCTGCGCCTGCTGCGGGAGCTGACCGCCAATACCATCGGCGGCCAGATCCGCTTTCACGGACGGGACCTCCTGAACCTCTCCGACCGGCAGATGCAACAAGCCCTACTGCCTCAGCCTCGTCTGATCGGCCTTTCTCCGCTCAACCTACAAATCGTGATCGTCAGCGCTTTGTCCCCGCGAATAGGCGTGGAGAGTGCTAGGTGCGGCGGGGACAAATTTGGGCATCACGTCGACAGCACGTCAACTTTCGCGTGAGGGGGTGCCGAAGTAACTCTGACCGAGGTGAAAGGAGGAGGGACCGTAATGGCTGAAATCGGAAACCGGCCTTGGCAGCGGCCCGATATCTGATTTGCTACGCACCGATAGGCGGCCGAGCAAGCCTCGACAGCCCAAGTAGTCGAGGCATCGCTGAGGAAGCGTTTTTGGTCTATAGGGGATCCGGGTATGACAACGGCGATTGCATCGAAGCTCCTGAAAGTGAAGGGGCTTCATAGCGAAGTGTCTATCAATATCGATCGATGGGGTTTACCCCACATCCGAGCAAAAAACCTACACGATCTTTTCTTCGCGCAGGGTTGGAATGTGGCACGTGACCGACTGTGGCAAATCGATCTGGCCCGCAAACGGGGCCTTGGCCTTCTCTCGCGCGATTTTGGCCCTGGATATCTTGCGCAAGACAGGGCTTCGCGCCTTTTTCTCTATCGCGGCGACATGGCGTCTGAATGGAAAGCATACGGATCAGACGCTGAAGAAATCTGCGCTGCATTTACAAGCGGCATCAACGCCTACATCGATGCTTGCGATGTCGGCTTAGCCCAGCTTCCCCCCGAATTTGCTGTACTAGCAAATCGGCCGGATCGCTGGAAGCCGGAAGATGTCGTCCGCATTCGCACCCATTGCCTAACGCGGAATGCGTCTTCCGAACTCGTGCGCTCCAAAGTCATGGCTTTGGCCGGTCCGGAACTCGGGGCAAAGCTCGACTTACTTCGAAAGAAACTGTCCCATGGCCGCATTCCCACGCCTGCGGCGGGGTTTGACCCGACAGTAATGAGCGACCGAGTGTTACGGGATTTTCAGCTCGCAGTTAGCCCGGTAACCTTCTTGGAAGAAAGACTGAACTGTTCATTAGAGGAGGCCGGCGCTTGGACTGCCGTGCTTCCATCTGGTGAGGTTAGCCGTTCGTCCTTTGAGCAAGGCTCAAACAACTGGGCAATCTCGGCACAAAAGACGACAACTGGCCGCCCCATTTTAGCGTTAGACCCTCATCGCACGCACACTCTACCTTCCATTCGTTACCTCGTGCATCTTGCAATGCCGGGTTTGAACATAATTGGCGCTGGGGAGCCAATGGCCCCCGGCATATCGATGGGACACAACGGAACGGCTGCCTTCGGCCTCACGATCTTTGGTGCCGATCAAGAAGATATCTATGTCTATGATACTGATGTGGCTGATCCCGATAGATACGCCTACGATGGTGGTCGGGAGAAAGTCCACGTCGTCGACGAAGTCATTCCGGTCAAGGGATACTCAGAACAGCGGGTTCGGCTAAAGTTCACCCGCCACGGACCAGTGCTTTATCAAGACGAGAAAAACAACCGCACCTTCGGACTGAGGACTGTCTGGATGGATCCGGGAATGGCGCCCTATATGGCCAGCCTCTCGGTCATGAGGGCAAAGAGTCATGATGAATATGTGCGTAGCCTTAAAGGTTGGGGATGTCCTTCGGTCAATCATGTTTATGCGGACACCAGCAATACCATTGCTTGGCAGCCTTCCGGGGCCACGCCTGTTCGCGAGAATTGGGATGGTCTCCTCCCCGTACCAGGAGACGGTCGTTTCGAGTGGAGAGGCTATCTTTGCCCTAGCAATGGTCCATCAGAGCTCAATCCAGCGCGCGGTTTTATCGCCACGGCGAACGCAATGAACGTTCCAGATGACTGGTCAAAATCTAATCCGGCAATCGCCTACGAATGGCTGGACAGCAGCAGACACGACAGGCTGCATTATGAGCTTAGCCGTGACGAGCTTCTCTCCTTGGAAGACTGCATCCACCTGCAATGCTCGACTTTCTCCCCTCTTGCGATGCGGATTACCAAGGCCGTGACCCAGCTTTTCAGGGATGCAGGCGATCTGACAATCTGGCAGTTTCTAGCAAATTGGGACAACGATCTGTCAGCGGATTCGGCGCCAGCAGCTCTGTTTGAGGTCTGGTTGAGCAAACACCTGGGGCCCTTGGTCGCGAGGTGTGAAGCTGCCTGTGCTCAAGTGATTCCGTTACTCATGCCGTTTGACCCTCCAAGCATTGCCGCGTGGCTGGAAAACGCTGCGCCTAGTATGGAACTTGTTGAGGATCTGCAAACTAGCCTCGTGAATGCCTGGACGGAATGTTCGACGTTGATGGGGAGAGATCCCGCAAGTTGGTCGTGGGGCCGTCTCCACACGCTACATCTGCGGCATGCTCTCCAGTCACTCGTAAGTACGAATTGGTCTTCGGAATCGATAGGAGTAGGCGGCAGCGGCTCGACCCTCAACTACGCAACTTACCGCTTAAGTGATTTTTCGGTTATCGCCGGCCCGTCTGTACGTATGGTAATCGACGTCGGAAACTGGGACGAGAGTCTCTTCATCAATAATCCCGGACAGTCCGGCATTCCGGGATCGGCACATTATGCAGATCTGGCGTCGAGCTGGAGGCAAGGTGAATACAAACCGTTGCTCTACTCCATGACAAAAGTCGATGAGGCGACATCTTCGATGATCGTTCTTGCGCCAGCTTAACGTGATGGGAGCGTCCATCCCAAAACCATAATGTGTTCCGTCCCGCTCTGCCAAACTTCTCTCTATGGGGGAACCCGAAACGTGAGGCAAACTTCCGCGACCGATCCTGCCGATCTCGGCGCCATCGAGGCACGCAGCCTAATTGCCCGCCGCGCTCTTTCGCCACTTGAACTGGCTGATGCCTGCATTGCCAGGGTAGAAGCCATCGACCACGCCGTCAATGCGCTCGTCGCGCGCGATTTCGATGGCCTCCGCGCCGGTGCCAAATCAGTAGAAGACCGATTGATGTCGGGGCTCCTTCTCGGACCCCTTCAGGGACTGCCCTTCACTGTCAAGGATATGATCGATGTCAAGGGCCTGCCCACGACCTTCGGCTCTGAGATATTCCGCGGCCACATCGCCAGCAAGGACGATGCGATCGTCGTTTCAATGCGTGAAGCTGGCGCAATGCCAATCGGCAAGACCAACAATCCTGAATGGAGCGCGGGTGGCAATACGAGAAACCGCGTTTATGGCGTGACCGCCAATCCGCATGATCTCAGTCGAAGCTGCGCTGGCTCGTCCGGCGGATCCGCCGTAGCGCTGGCTTGCGGCTATGCCCCGCTCGCCACCGGCTCAGATACCGGCGGAAGTCTCCGCAACCCCGCCTCCTTCTGCGGCGTCGTCGGTTACAGGCCGAGTCCAGGGGTAGTGCCTGGCGACACTCGCGCCATGGCATTGATCCCGTGGTCGACCTCCGGACCGATGGCTCGCAACGTCGCAGACTGCGCCCTGATGCTTTCCGTCCTTGCCAGGCCCGACCAGACCGATCCTTTCACGACGGTGATCGACGGGCGTACCCTTTGGGACCCGGGAAGTTTTGCCAATCTGCCGCGGCGGGATTTATCATCACTGAAGATCGCAGCGACTGAAGATTTCGGCTTTGCACCGACCGAGAGCATCGTTCGGCGTCATTTTGGCAGTATTCTGTCGCGCTTGGAGCCGTATTTCGGCGCGCTCGACGAAACCACGCCCGATTGCAGCGACGCCGATCAAATCTTTTCAGTTCTGCGCGCAGTGGTGTTCCTTCGCTTTGCCGACCTGGTCGACAACCAGCCTGATTTGGTTGGACCGAACGTCACGAATAACGTGGCGGAAGGGCGTAGTTACTCCGCAGAAGATGTCGCGAAGGCCCTGATGGCACAAGGGCGTTATCAGCGTGACTGGCAGGCCTTCTTCGCGGAGTACGAATATCTGTTATCGCCGGCGGTCGCGATAAGTCCGCGATCCTGGCGGGAACTCTACCCAACGGAAATCGATGGTCAGGCGACCAAAAGTTATTACCATTGGCTCGCCATGGCCTACGCCTCGACAATTCCTGGCCATCCGTCAATCACCATCCCGTGCGGGCGCGACGAGAACGGGCTGCCGTTCGGGTTGCAAATCGTCGGGCGCCGTCACGACGATCTGGGCCTGCTCGCCATGGCAAATGAACTCGAGCAGGTGATTGCGGGACACTCTGACCTCGCGCCATGCGCGCCGAATCTCGATGTGCTCAAATCCGCGCCGCCCTTGAGCTCCGCAGATGGCTTTCTTACCTTTGATTAAAAGCGAAGGGATTTGAGCGATGTGGGTGTTCCGGGCTCCGATCTTCGCCGAGTGGCACTGCCTGTCTATGGGGCGAGCTCTTTCTGTCAATGACCGTGGAATCGGGACTCTGTATTTTCGCGCAAAAGGGACCCCCTTTTGGGGCTTGTGAGAGGCACGCCGTAAGCGCCCGATCAGGCGAAGCTGGTCGGGGTTGCACAGCCTGATCGGGCGCGGCTGATTGGCTTTTTGGCTTTAGCTTTGAGAGCGGCTCTTGAAGCGCCAGGACTCGTTTCCGGTCTCGACGATCTCGCAATGATGGGTGAGCCGATCGAGCAGCGCGGTCGTCATCTTGGCGTCGCCGAAGACGGTGGGCCATTCGCCGAAGGCGAGATTGGTGGTGATGATGACGCTGGTGCGTTCGTAGAGCTTTGAGATCAGATGGAAGAGCAACTGCCCGCCGGCCTGGGCGACGGGGAGATAGCCGAGTTCGTCGAAGACGACAAAGTCGAGCCGAGTAAGATGGTCGGCAATGCGGCCCTGCCGGCCGGCACGGGTCTCGGTCTCGAGCCTGTTGACGAGGTCGACGACATTGAAGAAGCGGCCGCGTGCGCCGTTGCGGATGAGGGAACGGGCAATGGCGATGGCCAGGTGCGACTTGCCGGTGCCTGTGCCGCCGACCAGGACGACATTGCGCTGATCGGCGACGAAGGCGCCGCGGGCGAGCTCTCGGATCAGGCTCTCATTGGCCGGCGTGCCGGCAAAATCGAAGTCCTCGATATCCTTGGCCAGCGGCAGCTTGGCGACGGTGAGCTGGTATTTGATGGAGCGAGCCTGCTTTTCCGATATCTCGGCCTGCAGCAGGTCGCCGAGGATCCTCGGCGGCTCGTGCTGCCGCTTGATGGCGACGCCCATTATCTCGTCATAGGACGCGCGCATCCCGAAGAGCTTCAGCACCCCCATCAGTTCCAGAACCTCGGTGCGTTCCATGGCTGCTTGTCCTCCTGAGACTGTCATAGCGGGCGCAGTCGGCGATCGGCTCGTGAGCCAGCTTCAGCGCCTGGGGAATGGAAAGGATCGTGCCCGGCGCCGGATCGCGGCTGCGGGCCAGGATGTTGAGGATCACTGCCGCCGACGAGACGCCGTGATCGAGGGCTTCCTGGCAGGCGGCCTCGACCGCGCTCAATCCGTCGGTCAGCACGCAGGTGAGGATCGACACCATCTGCCGGTCGCCGCCATCGGCCGCCTTGAGCTTGCGGCGCACCTTCTCCATGGCTGATGGCAGAACCCATTCCCGGAACGGCGCGCCGTTGCGCAGGCCGCCCGGCTTGCGGGCCAGCACCGGCACGTAGTGCCAGGGATCGTAGACGACCTCGTTGCGGCCGAAGGAGCGAACGTGTTCCCCCACGACCACTCCATCCTGGCGGATGACGATCCGGTCGGCATAGGCATGGATCTCGACCGGCCGGCCGACGGCACTCGACAGCACCGAATATTTGTTGTTGTCGAAGCGCACCGTGCACGTCTTCGACACCGATGCGGGAATGCAGTGGAAGCCGTCGAAGCGCCCGGCATAGGGAATGAAGCTGGCCCGTTCTTCCTCGAAGACGTCCCAGACCGTCCGATCGCCCTGCTCGGGATGGCGATGCGCCTTGGCGTAGGCGACGCTTTTGTCGGCCAGCCAGCCGTTGAGATCCTCCAGCGTCTTGAAGCGCAGCCTTGGCGTGAAGAAGCGCTCGCGCACCAGCCCGACCTGGTTCTCGACCTGACCCTTCTCCCAGCCAGCCGCCGGCGTGCAGGCCTCCGGCTCGACAAGGTAATGCCCGCACATCTGCGCAAAGCGGCGGTTGTAGCGGCGATCCCTGCCGATGAAGATCGCGTTGCGTGCAGGCGCCGCGGAAGAAGCTGAACGCCCGGTCATGGGCGTCGAACACCATCTCCTGCGTTTCGCGCGGATAGGCCAACGAAGAACATACGGCTGTGGCAAAGCCGCATGTGCGCCACCTTCACCGTTACCGTCACGCCATCGAGCAGGACGATCTTGTGGCTCCAGTCGAACTGGTAGGCCTCGCCGGGCGCAAAGCTCAGCGGGATATAGGCTTCGGCCGCGGCGCTGCCGCGATCCGACTCCCAGCTCTGCGCATGCCGCCATACCGAACTGTAGCTGCCGTCATAGCCGAGGCCGCGAAGTTCCTCGAAGATGCGGATCAGCGTCAGTCGCTCTCGCTGCGGCTTCGCTGCATTCGCCGACAGCAGCCGATCCAACTCGTCGCGCCAGGCGCCCATCCGGGGATAGGGCTGATGCTTGCGCTCGTAGCGGAACTCCGTCTCGTCCGAACGCAGCACCTTACGCACCACCTTCCGGGAGATCTTCAACTCCCGGCAGATCGCCTTGATCGACTTCCCCTGCACCAGCGACAGCCGGCGTATCTTTGCAATCGTCTCCACGACCAACATCCAAAACACAAATGCCTCCGATCAAACCGGAGGCATCTTGATGACCCCATCATCATTAAGGGGTCCCGTTGGGACGAAAATCACCCCTCAAACAGGGTCCTCATTCCACGAAAAAACACACTCTTTCCTCTTCGACTGCGTCCTTATCCATGCCATCCGCCGCCTAGAATAGGATCAGGCCTCCACACGGATGGAGACACACCACATCTCCTGTTTCTCGAACGTCATGGCACTGAAGTTTCGGCACGGGGAGGCTGACTATCGTCATTTTTGGTGTCGCTCAGGCTCGCGTAAACCGGAGTCTCTTGACCCGCTCCGAGTTCAACTCGAAACCATTTCCGGTGACGCTCAGCGTGGCACTCCATGGTAGGCCAGCATGCATGCCCGTGCTGGGCTGGAGCAGGAACCAGAGATCCTTGTCCGCGGCGACGATGGGCGCCTTCATTGCGCCAATATCGGAGCGCAAGCGGAACACGCCACGCTGCACATCGCCATCGATCTTGACCTCAAGGCCCTGGGCGTTGTTTACGTAGCGGCCGGCGAGAGGAGCGGCTGCCCTAGGATCTGCAACCAAGGGGACGTAGATTCTCGGCGTGCCGCAGAACGTGCCGTCGATCGTGCCGTTTGGCCGCGGACTGAGAACAAGGTCGGTGACCGATCTCTCGGGCTTCGGGCCGCCCGGATGGCGGAAATCAAATCCCGTCACACCATCAGAACTGACAAAGGTCGGCACACCGTTCTGGTCGACGATCTCAATCACATTGGTGCCGCCTTCCTGCCGGTACCGGCCGGGAGGAAGTTTGATCAGCGCTGGCGCCGAGATCCCGAAATAGATGTCGGCGATACGGTGGGCGACAGCAAAGGTGGCAACCTGATCGTTATTGGCGATGACAACGATGCCGAGCCCGTCATCTATGAAGCGCATCGATTCCGACTTGCCGCCGGCGACCGCCCCACCGTGGCCAACCGCGCGACGGCCGCAATACACGTCCGTCACCAACCCAAGGCCGTATAAGCCTGTAGCGCCATTGTCGAAGACACAGGGTGCGCTCATGCGCTCATACATTTGCGCTGTACCGACCATGGGATCGGTCAGGTTCTGCTGCCAGAGCACCATGTCGTCGAGCGTCGAAACCATGCCGCCCTCGCCGCCGAATTCAATCCCCCAACCCAGATGGGCCCAGCCGTCAGCGCGTTTTGTATAGTGAGCGGCCAGGCGCTTCATCGCCAACCCATCGCGCAACAGGAGGGAGGTGTCGTCCATACCGAGCGGGCCGGTGATGCGCTTGCGCAGGACGTCGTTGAAAGTCGCGCCCTCGATCTGCTCGATGATATCGGATAGCATAAAGAAGCCGGCATTCGAATAGGTCATCGCACTGCCGGGCTTAAAGTTGAGCCCATCCTGCGTGGCAATGACATCACGGACGGTCTGACGGTCTGAGGGCGCGAAGATTGACAGGCCGCCAATGGTCATCATTTCTAGGTGGTCTCGGTAGCCGCTGGTATTGGAGGCGAGGTGATTGAGCTTAACCGGGTACTCAAGCCGGGGGACATAGCGCAGGTGCTCCTGCACCTCATCCTCCAGGCTGAGCTTGCCTTCCGCCTCCAGCATCAGGATCAGCAGCACGGTGAATTGTTTGCTCTGCGAACCGATACGGATGATAGTCTTACGCCCCATCGGTAGATTGTCATTGATGTTCGCCAAGCCGTAGGCGCTAGCGAATATCTCCTGGCCGTTCTCCGTCACCGCAACGACAGCGCCAGGCATCTCAGCCTCGCTAAACTGGCCAAAAAGCGCGTCGACGCGCTTCGCAAAATCGGCGTGTGACTTGATCATGATCGTCGTTCCTCGGCGGTGATGCTAGTGGACTTCGCCGAGAACAATGGCGCATGGACAGGGGAGTTTCGCGCCAAAATGCATCGGCTTTTGAAGAACAGGCCGCATAAGCGGCGATGTTTGCTATGTCTCAGTCTTGAAGCCGCACGTACTGCTTTGAAATCCTCGACGAGATCAAGGGGCTCAGGGTCCAACTGGGCCGACTACAAGGGTGAGTAATTTTCCACCGACAGCCACGTGTTCACTGCTGCAGGCACAAGGCGGCCGGCAATCAAGCAATCAGCGGGTACGGTAAAGGAGGTTGTTCTTCGACCGATCGGCGCGCGAACCTCGACGACGGTAGATGTTGGGGACGAGCGGGGTGGTCACTCTCCCAATGGAGCAAACTGTGTTCGTTTGAACCTTCCATAACCCGGATCAACCGCGGAGCGACATGTAATAGCACCGGGATGTCTCCCGTAGCCGCTGGGCTTCGCAAAGGGCGTTTCAAACCCGCCCCATTTGTGAGGTTGATACTTCAGCCCAGGCGCATTTTGGCGTAAACTTTCCGCCTGCATGCTCCAATCTCTTAGTATTCCTCCAGGCATGGATCAACCGCGCGGCTGCCTCAGAAGGATGCGACTCATTGAGGTACTTGGGATCGTGCGGCTAGTTGGGACAGGCTGATGGAAGTAATACTGAGTGCGCACACGGATCGGCTAGAATATAGCGAGAGCGGCGATCAGGAAGGATCAGTCACGGTGCGGCCGGTTATCTACGGCCTAAACAACGTGATTTCCACCGGGCATTGGCTGACATCCTTTGCCGGTGCGCGCATGCTCATGCAGGGAGGCAATGCCTTCGATGCCGCTGTCGCGGCCACATTCGCGGCGGCGGTGGTCGAGCCGACATCGTCGTTCTCGTTCGGGAGCGAATGTGTATGCATGCTTTGGGATGCCAAGAAACGCGAAGTGCGCAGTCTGTGTGGTCAGGGCGCGGCGCCGAAAGAGGCTACATCGGGCTTTTTCCTGAAAAAAGGGGAGAGAAGCATACCAACAGGGCCCGGCCCCAAGGCACCGCTCTCCTTCACGACCCCGGGTATGTTCGGGGCGGCTCTGCGAATGCTGAGGGACTACGGCACGAAATCAATCCAAGAAGTGCTTCAGCCGGCCATCGAGTACGCCTCGCAGGGAATAGCATTCTACGAATACATGGTTGCGCGCCTTGATGACTTTGGGCGCGACCAATTGCAAAGTTTCACCCCGGCCGTGGCCGAGATCTTTTATCCCGGAGGAGAGCGCGGCAAGACTGGCGATCTCCTCAAGCAGCCAGCCCTGGCCAGAACCCTTCAATCGCTCGCTAACGCCGCGAATGGTCTCGAACGCCTGGAGGGCATCGGCGCCGCGCGTGTGCAGTTCTATTCTGGTGCAATCGCCGACGAGATCAACGCTGCATCCAAACGCTTGGGTGGCCCGCTCCGAAAGGACGACCTCGAGGCATTTCAAGAAGATTATGAACAGCCAGTGATGGGAGAGTTCGAAGGCTGCACAATCCAGTGCCAATCGTTCTGGTCGCAAGCGCCTGTCCTGATCCAGGCGCTGAACATCCTCGAGAATTTCGATCTCCGAAAACTCCAGTTCAATTCGCCCGGCTATATCCATATTGTTAGTGAAGCGCTGAAACTAGCTCTCGTCGATCGTGACGCTTATTATGGCGATCCGAAACTGGTCGAGGTCCCGCAGAGCGCGTTGCTGTCGAAGGAATACGCCAAAGACCGCGCTAGGCTGATCGACCTTTCGAGAGCCATGGCGGGACTGCCAGCTCCGGGAATCATCGACGGCTTCCGGGCCGGGACGATAGCGTCATGTGAGGCTTCGCCGAAGCCCGCTAGCGGTCCCGAAACCGGCACCACGCACATTTCTGTTATTGATGCCGTCGGCAACGTGGTTGCCTGTACACCGAGCGGCGGTGCATTCTCCAAATCCGTTTTCCTGGAAGAGTTGGGCTTCACACTCAGCACACGCAGTGAGATGTTCAATTTGGATGAATCCCATCCGAACTGCGTCGCTCCCGGAAAACGGCCGCGCACTACCCTCGTCAGCTATATTCTGACGAGCCCGACAGGCGACATCATGGCCTTTGGGTGCCCGGGCGGCGATGCCCAGGTGCAAGCGAACTTACAGCTCATCCTGAATATGCTGGTATGGGAAATGAACGCCCAGACCGCCGTCGAGGCGCGGCGATTCGCTACTAACTCAGTGCCCAATTCTTTCTACCCGCACACCTGTTCGAGAGGTAATCTCACTCTTGAGAGCGGGTTCCCGCAGGAAACCATAGCAACCCTTAAAGACATGGGTCATGCAGTCAGCCATGTCTCAACATGCGGAATGGGTGCGACAGTCACTTTGATGAGCAAGGAAACCGGGGTTAGGGTTACCAGTTCTGATCCCCGGCGGTCATGCCACGCAATAGGCTGGTAGGCTTGAGGAACGCGACGTTCGCCGCCGCTGCCCCCTGGCAGACGGCCTACGGCTGGTTCCGCGAGTTGGCGCGGCGCTTTCTGTTCCAGACTATCCAGGATGTGGTGCTGATGCTGGATCGCGAGCGAGCCGGGAGCGAGGCCAGTCCCACGGCTGGCGTGATCGACAGGCAGTTGGTCGAAGCTCCGGAAGCTGAAACAAGCGGTTAGGACGCCCGGCAAGTAGATTGTCGGCCGCAAGCGACACATTGCCGTCGATGCGGATAAGCGACTGTCGATGGCCAACTTCACCACCGCCCGTATCTTCCACAGTGCCGGTGCTCAGGCGATCCGGGATGCTCTCCACAAACGCTGGCCCTGAGACATCTGTTCGCCGACGTGCCTAATGACCAGCTGTAGCTTATGGACAAAGCCGCCTATCTCGACTTCCTGGTCGACATCATTCGTCGATCCACGACCAAAGGGTTCCAGATACTGCCCCGACGCTGGGTCCTCGAGCGGACCTTCGGTTGGATGACAAGATGGCGCCGCCTCGTGCGCGACTGCGAGCAGCGCATCGACGTCTCGCAAGCCATGATCCTGGTCGCAATGGGCAATCTCATCAGCCGAAACGCTCATCCGTGAATTTCAAAACGGACTCTTCTATGTTCGGGATTGGACAAATGCCAAGGACCAGGAACGCGTCCGCTGGGTCGTCAAGGGCGTAAGGCGGCTTGGCTCGGCATGCTACTTGCTTCTACCCGGATGCCCGCTGACTGTCGGAGGTCAGCAGCTGGATGGCAGCTTGTCGAAGCTAAGACTGCCGATGCAGCCAGGCGACTTCTTAGATACGAGAGACGACTATGGGTACTCCTTTGGAACCCCCGAGACTGGTGCTGAATGGATCACCGATTATGGCCTCACGTCTTGACCGCGCTCAATCACCGCCTTTGAGACATTGGGCGCTTCGGTCGTCACGCCGCTCACTCTGAGACGAACTCAGCATGGATGAAGGGAAATGACCGAATTGCCCCCAACTCGGCGAGAGGCTTCACGCCCGGTCGCGATCGGAAAAGGCGCTCGTCGAGCCCCGCTTTACAGACGGAAGCTGCGGACAATGGTGAAGAGGACGCTGGTCAAAGGCTGGTTCACTCTTAGCACGACGGGCTTCACGCATGGTGAGGAAGTACTCGGCGAAACAAATTATCGGCATATTTGGCCTCAGATTTTGAAAGGTGGCCAGCTTACATCTACTCCATTCTGAGGAATAATAAGTTGACCGGACAAAATGGAATTCGGCTAGCCCGCAAGAAGCGAATCGAGGCATCAACTGCGCTCGACGGCGACGCCGATCGCTTGGTCCAATATTACCGTGCGTGGGCCGGCTGCTACGAGCTGGACGTAGAGCGCGAACACTATCGCAGCCCCTTGGTCGTGGCGGAACTGGCGGGCGCCGTTCAAGCGGCCTACATGGACAAAGAGCGAGCAGCGATCGCAATCCTGGACGCTGGCTGCGGTACAGGCCTACTTGGCATTGAGTTGGATCAGCTCGGCTTCCGCTTAATCGATGGGTTCGATCTTTCCGAGACAATGGCCGACATGGCGAGGCAAACCGGCATCTACCGGAATGTCCAAGGCGATATTGACCTCAATAGGCCGCTCTCTGACTATTCCAGCGCGAGCTATGATATGACGGTGTGCTGCGGCGTCTTCATGCTGGGACATGTCAGCCCGCATGGGCTGCGCGAGTTGGCCCGCGCGACGCGCCGGAATGGTTTTGTGGTGGTAAGCACTGAAAGGATCTATGCGGAGGCAACATCCTTCGAAACGGAGGTGTTGCGCCTCCAGGAGGAGGGCGTCCTTACACCGGTCCAATATCTGAGCAACGGCAGATACATCGGGGAGGACGAGGCGCACTACTGGGCTTTTCAAGTGCATCGGGCGCCCGGCGGCAACGGAAACAATCTCGGGTAGAAGATTGCAATCCGCATTCTTCATCAAAGTGCGCGCTGGTTCATTATCATGGCGTTGGTCATCGGGTTATCTCCCTGGATGTCTTGGGTGTCCTAATCACAGACCGAGCAGGGAGGCGTCGACGTACAGCCATCAGGGTTTCAATCTCTGAGATGTGGCCTTGCGGGGCAGTAGCCACAGACAGCAGCTCTATTAAAGGCGCCCCCCCGAGGTGGCTGCTTCTCCATCCACCACCCTGCGCAAAAGCCCGGCCGATACTAGTAGCACCGGCAGGGGATAGAACCATTAATTTGGACCGTTTTGGGTCTGGATTAGCAGCTTCCACCGAATATCGCCTTTGCTAGTAGAGTGTTGGCGATGATTTTGCGGCGGGAGCGGGTCGCCGTGATTACACGCCGCTTCGTCGCGACAGTTAGTACAAACGTATATCCCTGAGTAGGGTACGCGAGTGCCGGGGGTGTGCATCTCGTCGAACTTTGAATCGTTTGTACACTTCAGTTCATCGCCGTTTTTGTAGAGCGCCATATTGTATTATCCCTCGTGATTGCGCTATAGGACGCATTGGTTGATTTCCCCGGCGGGGTTACCTTGGTGCTCATTCGCTGCGGAGCGTCCTGTGATTTGGCTACAGTCGCCGCAGTTATATAAGAACAATACTTCAGCGCAAGTCCTTCCGCACTTTATCCATAGATAGTTCGTATCTCATGTGTTTGTGCGTAACGGGTGAAGATTTCTGGCAAATTTAACTTGGAGGATTGCCGAGCAACTGTGCTGCGCCGCGGTGTTGGTCCACTCATGAACGGCCATTCTGCGTCTCACAGCTGGCCGTGCGAATAGCGAGTCGGGATCGAGCCCAGCTGCGCGCCCACATCCATCCTCCGGCGAAGGCGGCCAGGTTGATCGATCGGGGACGGAACGGAAGCGCGGTGTTGGTCCCCGCACCTGCAACGCTCGTCAGCCGCAGACCAGAGTTGCTCCTTACGCACGTCGGCGTTTTGGACGGACTGGCGCTCACCGCACCAGGATTAGCTCTACCAGCTTCACCCACCAGCCAATGCCGTAAGGCAGCGCCTCGTCATCGAAATCAAACGCCGGGTTATGACATTCAGCGGTCCGTCCGTTGCCAACAAAGATGTAGGCGCCCGGCCGCTCCTGCAGCATATAGGCGAAGTCCTCCGCGCCCATGGATACTCTGACTGCATCGTTCACGGACGACGCGCCCACCAGATTTCTGGCCGCGGTAACGGCCACCTTGGTGTTATCGGGGTTGTTGAAGGTAGCCGGAACGGAACGCATGTACTTGAATTCGATGTCCGCACCGAATCCCTGAGCAATACCTCTGGCAACCGACGGTATCTCTCGCTCGGCGAAGTCTTGCAGGGTAGATCCCAACGTCCTAACGGTTCCGGAGATCTCAACTTCATCGGGAATGACATTGTAGGCTTGGGCGGCCCTCAATTTGGTGACGGATATCACAAGCGACTCCAGGGGATCGGTCCTACGGGAAACGAGGGCCTGCAGGCCTAGAATGATCTGTGCTGCGATCACGACTGGATCAGTGGTTCGGTGGGGCGAAGCCGCATGGCCTCCTGTTCCCTTAACGACGATATCGAAATCGTCCTGCGACCCCATGATTGGGCCAGGGCAGATGCCGAACTTGCCGATGTCAATGCCTGGCGCGATGTGCATGCCATAGACTTCGGATATGCCGAAGCGATCCAAGATCCCTTCTTGAACCATTCTTAAGGCGCCCGACGGGAGTTCAACTTCTTCGGCCGGTTGAAAGATCAGGGCGACAGTGCCTTTGAAGTCCCGGGTAGCAGCTAAGTGTTTCGCTGCACCCAAGAGCATGGCTGTGTGACCGTCGTGACCGCATGCATGCATGTTGCCCGGTGTTTTCGAAGACCAGGGCTTGTTGGAAGCTTCAACGATTGGTAGAGCATCCATGTCTGCCCTCAATCCGATTGTGGGCCCGTCTCCGCCTTGGCCCTGAATCAACGCGACGATGCCGGTTTCAGCAATACCCGTCTCGATATGGTTGATCCCAAACGAAGCCAGTTTCTCGGCCACGAACCTCGCTGTGTTCTCCAATCGGTAGTCCAACTCTGGATTCTCGTGGAGATAGCGGCGCCAGTCGGTCGCCTCGCCCTGTAGCTCCCGGAAAGTTTCAATACTCGTCATGCTGCATCAGACCTTTTGAAATGCTGCGGAACCACTCTGGCAACCACGTTATGCCGCGAAGGGACGGCCATTATGTGAAGCGCATTTTTGAGCTCGGGATTGGGAGCCCATCCTTCCGATCGCTCAATAATATGTGCCTAAGCAGATTGGTGCATGAGCGCGTCCGTGTGACGCCAAACTGCACCGCCTTCTGAAACATATGCAACACAAAGCCCTACGTTTTGAAATGGGGCACAGCTTTTCCAGGTAGGTCTCGAATAAGAGGTGGTCGGCTTCAAGAGCAACGGATTACTGCCGCTTATGCCGGGCTGAGGGATCAAGCCGCCCCTTTTCGATCCAATACACTGCCGTTGCTCGTGGTTCGGAAGTATCGCCCGTAATACCTACGGCGCCGAGGAGGTCACCCGCATTGTTTCATACCAGAACTCCACCAGGAACGGGGACGATCCTCCCGCATCGATGCTCCGTCCAGCTTCTGGAACCCGATCAGGACACCGCCGGCTTGGACGACCACAACGCTCAGTTGCTTGAGGCCGCTCTTCTGCGCCGCGGACACCGCACTTGCTATGATCTTGTTGGCGGCTGCCAGATTCAGTGCACTCATGTCAGTTACCCCCAGCACGTTCGCAGACGGTCCTCGCTTTCAGCTCTAGCCTGCGCGCGTGCAGCACCGGCTCGGTGTAGCCGTTGGGCTGGATGCGGCCCTTGAACACCAGGTCGCAGGCGGCCTGGAAGGCGACGGAGCGATCGAAATCGGCTGACATCGGCTGGTAGAGCGGGTCGCCTTCGTTCTGCTGGTCGACGATCGCCGCCATGCGCTTCATCGTTTCCATAACCTGGTCGGCCGTGCAGACGCCGTGATGCAGCCAGTTGGCAATGTGCTGCGAGGAGATGCGCAGCGTGGCGCGATCCTCCATCAGGCCGACATCGTTAATGTCAGGCACTTTCGAGCAGCCGACGCCCTGGTCGATCCAGCGCACGACATAGCCCAGAATGCCTTGCGCGTTGTTGTCGAGCTC